>DAOVIC010000023.1 GCA_030671565.1 Anaerohalosphaeraceae bacterium | reverse complement strand
ACTTCAGCTTCCATCGCAAGCTTTACCTCCGAACCGGTCGCAAGCAGCAGAACATCCGGATCGTCCTGTTTAACGACCGCGTATGCACCGCGTTCGATATTTTCGGCGGACTCATACTTGTCCTGATCGATGACGGTAACGCCCTGGCGTGTAAGGAGAATACATGCCGGTTCGTCTCTGTTTTCAAGCATATATTTCCAGGTCTGCGCGGTTTCATTCGCATCGGCAGGCCTAAACACCCGAACATTCGGGATGCCGCGAAGCGCCGAGGTCTGCTCGACGGGCTGATGTGTCGGGCCGTCTTCGCCAACGCCGATACCGTCATGCGTAAAGACAAATATCGCAGGATAGTGCGAAAGCCCTGCAAGGCGGATCGCAGGTTTCATGTAATCCGAGAAAGTAAAGAACGTACCTGAATACGGGATAAGAATTCCACTTACCGCGATACCGTTCATGATCGCACCCATCGCATGTTCGCGTACGCCGTAACGGATATATCTGCCGTCCCGCGAATCCTTCTGGAAGTCGACAGCACCTTTAAACCATGTATTGTTTGAAGGGGTAAGGTCAGCAGAACCGCCCAGTACCAGAGGCATTTCAGGCATGAGTTCATTAAGCACCTTACCTGAAGCCTGACGTGTCGCAATTGAAGAACCTGCCTCGAACTTTGGAAGCTTGGCCGCGATATCTATCGGGCTCTTACCGGCAAGGGCGTCTTCAAGCTCTTTGGCAAGTTCGGGATACTTTTTGGCATAGGCGGCAAATTTATCGTCGCTGATCTTCTTCATATCTTTGCCGCGTTCGATACACTTATTCATATTCGCATATACTTCGTCGGGGACATAGAACGATTTATCAGGGTCCCAGCCGCAGTTTTTCTTTATAAGTGCAATTTCGTCATCGCCAAGCGGTGCGCCATGAGCAGTATGAGTATTTTCGAAGCTGGGGCTGCTGTATCCTATAATTGATCTGATCTGGATAAGGGAAGGCCTGTCCTTTTCAGCTCTGGCGTTTTCAAGTGCCTTCTCCAATGCTGCCACATCCGTACCATCGCCGGGAACAACCTGAACATACCAGTTATATGCCTCGTAACGTTTGGCAGTGTCTTCGGTAAACGAAAGATCCGTGTTGCCGTCGATAGTGATATGGTTGTCATCGTAAAGAACGATAAGATTGTCAAGTCCGAGATGGCCGGCAAGGCTTGATGCTTCGCTGGTTATCCCTTCCTGCAAACATCCGTCGCCTGAGATAACATAGGTGTCATAATCGAAGAGATCGTCAAATCCTTCGCGGTTATAGCGGGCCGCAAGATATTTCTGTGCAAGACAGATCCCTACCGCATTTGAAAATCCCTGCCCCAGAGGACCGGTGGTAACCTCAACACCGGGGGTCTTTCCGTATTCGGGATGGCCGGGTGTAAGACTGTCCATTTGCCTGAAATTCTTCAACGCATCGAGCGGAACATCATAACCGGTCAGGTGAAGAAGCGAATAAAGAAGCATGCTTCCGTGACCTGCCGAAAGAACGAACCTGTCCCGGTTGATCCAATTCGGATCTGAAGGGGCGTGACGAAGATGCTTCATCCAAAGCGTATATGCTGCTGCTGCCATACCCATAGGCATACCCGGATGGCCGGACTTTGCCTTCTGAACCCCTTCCATCGACAAAAATCTGATTGCCTGCACACACAACTCGTCCAGATCGGACATACCACGGTCATTTAATGTCACCTTCATCTTCAATCCCAAAATGTTTGAATATTTTATATATTTTATGCCCCCCCTAATCACGAGCAACACAGGAAGGCACATACGAAAATGTTAATATAGTCACTTATGTATTTCTTTGCAAGCAATATCGCACTTCAAGGCGTGTTTGCCGGCTTTAGAGGCCCCCAGGGCAGCAAATTGGCTTTAAATTCAGTTATTCTGCAATATCTCTATGTGGCAAATCCGTCTTTTTCTTAGAATATTCGTTTTATATTTGCTTGATACAGGCCCTTTGCTGCAAGGGATTTACAGATTACTAGACCTTTTTGTAACAGCTTTTTATGCAGTTTATTACGCGCCAGGGTTGACCCGAAGGCTATTTTGTGATAAGGTATTGATATGGTTATATCAAGAAAAAAACAGGCTAAGGGCACTGGTAAAGCTAAAAAAACGGCTTCTGTTACCAAAGCGAAACAGAAGAAGGCTTTTCGTACCTACAACAGTGCCATGCGGTATCTGTTTGACAGGACGGATTACGAAAAACAGCAAAAGCTACGATACAATGTCACTACATTCGATCTTGACCGCATGAAATCCCTGCTCAAGAACCTTGGCGATCCACATAAAAAGATCACGACGGTTCATATCGCCGGTACAAAAGGAAAAGGTTCGACCGCAACGATGCTGTCAAAGATGATCGAGGCAAACGAATATAGTGTCGGTCTCTACACCTCCCCTCATGTCACAACTCTGCATGAGCGAATAATGATCGATTCCGAGATGATCTCTGAAAAACAAATGCTTAATCTTATTAATCGCATGCATGCTGTGATAGAAAAGCTGGCTGATAAAGACGATGCCCCAACCTTTTTCGAGATAATGACAGCGATGGCATTTATGTACTTCAATGACAGCAACGTCGATGTTGCGGTTATTGAAACCGGCCTTGGCGGAAGACTTGACAGTACCAACGTTATCGAGCCTTCTCTGGTTGGCATAACAAGCATCAGTATCGACCACCAGAACCTTCTTGGCGATACGATCGACAGGATCGCAACCGAAAAAGCTGGGGTTATAAAGAAAGGCATTCCGGTAGTTACTGTACCGCAGGACCCTGCCGCTATGAAAGTACTCAAACATCACGCTTTATCGGTAGATGCACCTCTAAGCGTCACCGGTAAAGATATTGAATTTTCGTCACGTTTTGAATCTTCGCGTGAGCACGGGCCTCATACACGAATATGCCTGACTACACCTAGTAGTCGGTTTGAGCACCTTCGTGTACCATTACCCGGAGATCACCAGGCAGTTAACTGCGGTCTTGCCCTTGCAATGCTTGATAAGCTTAAGGGGCAGGGATACGAAATCGACGACGATAAAGCGGCAGACGGTCTTAGCACGGTAAGCCTCATCGGAAGAATGGAAATAATAAGTAACGATCCGCGAGTCATTGTAGATACTGCACACAATGCCGCAAGCATAAATGCACTTATCCACGCCATCGGCCAGCACGTTCCCTATGATTCGATGGTCATTATTTTCGGTTGCAACTCGGATAAAGACGTTCGCGGCATGCTCGAACGGTTGCAGTTTGGCGCTGACAAGGTAGTTTTCACGAGAAGTAATTCACCTAAGGCGGTATACCCCGAGGATCTAGCCGAAATGTACGCAGAAGTATGCGGCAAGATGTGCCAGACAGCAATGACACTGCGCGAAGCGGTCAGAATCGCCAAAAGTGCCGTCAGCCGGGAAGACCTGATCTGCATTACAGGCAGTTTTTATCTCGTCGGCCAGGCCAAGGAGCAATTACAGACAAATTAAGGTTTCCGACTTACCGGTATGCCTTATTTCATATGAAGCCCCGTTTTTTTTTTAAAAACCTGACTTTTTTTGTTGGCCTCAGCGGCTGCTCCCTATAAAATTAAAGAATGAGTCACCGTTCTTACGATGATATTTAGATACAACGTAACGGAAACGGTAGATAGCTTTACTAAAAATATAAACGGTACGGAAACTAAAATAGAAAAGTGTTTTGAATCAAAGGAGTGTCACATGAAGAAAAGTATTATTTTAGCAAGTTTGATTGGCCTGTTCATCGGCGGCATCGCAGTTGCTGAAGAAGATAGCCAGTATGGTGTTACAGTAAATACCACCTGGGTAAGTAAGTACATCTGGCGTGGTATTGACAAGCTTGATGACAAGGCTGCTATCCAACCTAGCATAGGTATCGATCTTGGCTCTGGCTTTAGTGCGACTGTCTGGGGATCATGGGCAGGATCAAGCAAGGGCGGCGGAAGCGTAAGTACTGTCGATGCTGACGAGATGGATTACATCCTCACTTATGCAAACTCGATTTACGAAGGCGAAGCTTATGCAACAAACTATTCTGTCAGCTGGGTTTACTATGATTTCACTGACCAGGCATCTAAAACGGCGGATGCACAGGAAATAAACGCCAGTATCGCAATGCCTAATCTTTGCCCGTATGGTGTAATACCAAGTTATACGATCGTTAAAATGTGGGCAGCCAAATCTCGCGGCAATGCCGGCAATGTTAGCGGATGGATCCATGTGCTTGGCCTCGACTACGCCCTGACCGTCCCTGGTTTCCTGGAAAACAATCCGGAACAGGCTATCGATCTTCACTGGGATCTTACATACAACGGTGGTGCCGGAGCCGCTGGCGGTGGCGTAGACCACGACTGGTCACATGTAACACTTGGAGCTTCGACAGATATCGCCGCTGGACCGGGAACTTTTAGACCTGGCGTCTTTTATCAGATCTCGATGGACAAGAGCGTCAACACTGAAAATGAGCTGTACACAGGACTCTCATATTCATTAAGCTTCTAAAAAATGAGCTTGTATTGACAAAAGGCCGGCTATATGCCGGCCTTTTTTTTTATGTTCATCATGGAATACCGGGGAAGGGTAATTTCAGATGATTTTAGATTTTTTGTTAGCTAATTGCCTAACTATGTTCTTGCGTATAGTTGTTATTGGGGTATAATTCGGGCATGTCACTTGGCCAAATAATAAGAAAACGTCGTGAAGAAATGAACCTGACGCTGGACGAGGTTTCGGCGAAGACGGGTTTTTCTAAGCCTTATCTTTCTACTATCGAAACCGGCAAGGTCAAAAATCCGCCTGGTGACAGCCTGCTGCAGCGGCTTGAGGTGACGCTTGATTTCGAATCCGGTTTACTTCTTCATATTGCTCATCTGGAGGGTATGCCTGCTGATATTCGTCACGATTTCGAGGCTATCGATGCTGAAAACCGCAAATATCGCCAGATCATACGGAACATCGTACACCGTCGAACGGACACCGCGGAGCTTAAGGAAATGCTGTCTCTGGAGGAACTTGACGTTGACGAGCAGGGTCAGGATATCAAGGCCGGTCAGCTTGTGCCTGTGATAAATAAGGTTTCAGCGGGTTACCCTATCGACTTTGACGATCTCGGGTATCCGGTTGGTATTGCCGACGATTATGTTCGCTGTATCGATCTGCACGATCCGAATGCTTTTGCGGTGCGAGTTGTGGGCGATTCTATGGAATCTCGTTTTTTCGAGGGTGACATAATCGTTTTTTCGCCGGCGATGCAGGTCGACAGCGGCGATGATTGCTTTGTGCGTTTCACGATGCCGCATGAGACTACTTTCAAGCGAGTTTTCTTCGAGTCTGAAGATAAAGTTAGATTGCAGCCTCGCAATGAAAAATATCCCCCTAAAACCATCGATTTAAGCCGTATCAATGGAGTTTACAGAGCTGCTATCAGGCTCGAAAAGCTTTAGGGCCCATTTCAGGTGTTCGTTCGATTCACAGGTAAAATTGAGTTATTCGGGAGGGTTGGTTTTTTGACTGGATTTGATGGAACAAATGACTATAATCGCTTGAAATAGCCTGATTGTGCCCAGTTTCCGACGGCAGGCTGGTTGTTTCACGTATTTGAGAATTATTATGGTAAAAAATATAACATCATTTTTAATTTTGTCAGCATTGGTATCAGGTATTGCCGTTGCTGGTGAAGGCGGAGCCGGTGAGTATTTTGCCGGACAGGACCTTCGTTTTTCCGCGACCAATGCAACGGTTTATGACGGTGGAAACGACAGCGTGCACGTGATGATCCTTGACGGACATTTTTCAATGGAGATCGGAGACAACCAGCTTTCCAGCGATCAGGCTATAGTTTGGCTAAAGACGATCAGCAGCTGGGGCGAGGGAAGCGAAGTTACCGATTACACTGCTGATGTTTATCTTGAGGGAAATGTTTCGGTGGTGCGCGGAAAGCTGTCACGTACTTCCGGGCTTAGCGAAACAGTGGTCGAGCAGGGAGCGTCGCTGCTTGTAAGTTTTTTTGTGAGCGGCGAGGTTTTTGTTACGGCCGAGAACCACAACACCAGCGATAAATCGGTGTTGGGTTACCAGCGGATATACCGTAACGCCCTTGATTTTGTCAGGCTAACCGACAAGGGACTTGTAATTGATTCAAAAGTTAAACTTCCTTTCCTTGATGAAGCGGCTGGCGAAGTCGAAGGCGGCGAGAAGGCTTTGCGTGTTTCTGATTTTATCGAGGCAGGTTCAGAAGAATCCGGCCAGCCTGCTGCCGAGTCCGATGTTAAGGACAGAGCCGAGCTCGTTACGAAAGAGGAAAAGAAACCAACTTACAGGTATCCGGTCAACATCGCCGGAGTTTGGGAAAAGGCGCCGGATCTGGATATTACTACTTTGGCGGATGGGTCTAAGATAGCAACTTTGACAGGGCGTTTTTATCTTTGGCAAAAGAAAAATGAAGGCGGCGATCTGGTTGAATTTCAGGCGGATAATGCGGTTCTGTTCTACGGCGGAGAGCGGCTTGAAAAATCGCCCGATGATTCCGAAGGAGACGTTCTTGCCTCAGGTGATGTTACGGCAGCGTATCTCCAGGGCAATATAATCATGACCGAAGGAGCCAGGACCGTCCGTGCGGACGAGATGTACTATGATTTTGAAAACAGCCGTGCACTTGCGGTCAATGCCGAGATGCATAAGTTCGATAAAAAACGCGGCATACCGGTATACCTGCGTGCTGTCAAGTTGCGGCAGGTTTCGGAAAATCTTTTCGAAGCCGAAGACATTACGCTTACGACCAGCGAATTCTATCTTCCCCAAATCTCGATGACAGCTTCTAAGCTGGTTCTTACGGATATGACCGGCGTTGACGAACGTGCAGGTAAGGTTGTCGACGACAGTAAGTATGACGGGCTTCTTACGGATGTGGAACTGAAGCTCGGTGAGAGGAAGATCTTTGGGTGGCCGAAGATACGCACAGATTTTGAACGTCCGGATCTGCCGATCCGACGTGCGAGCATAGGAAGCGATTCCGATTTTGGCACGATAGTTCAGACCCAGTGGTACCTGGCGAAGATGTTGGGGCTTAAGGAGCCGGCTGGGACGGACAGTTCTTTGAACCTGGATTATTTCAGCAAGCGAGGCGCAGGTGCCGGTATTGTTGTTGATTATGGACAGCAGGATTACTATGGCGGTGTTAGCGGATATATCGTTAAAGATCGCGGAGAAGACGACCTTGGGCGAACTTCTTCACGGCAGAACCTGGCGAGCGATAAAGAGTACAGAGGTCGTTTCACATCACGTCACAGGCAGTATCTGCCTTATGACTGGCAGGCAACATTTGAGTTGAGCTATATCTCTGACGAGAACTTTCTCGAGTCGTTCTACCGTAACGAGTTCAATACTTCAAAGGCCCAGGAAACACTTTTACATCTGAAACGCCTGAAAGATAACTGGGCGTTTTCGTTTCTTACAAAGGCCCGTATAAACGATTTTGAGACGATGACAGAAGAAGTTCCTACGCTGGAATACCATCTCAAGGGCCAGTCGCTGTGGGATGACAGATTGACCTACTACAGCGATACGCAGATAAGCAGATTTCGAGACAGGATCGGGGACAGCAGCACCGCTGCCGGACAGCAGCAGTTTTATACGTTTTTTACAACTCGTCATGAACTTGACATGCCGTTAAAGTCGGAGAAGTTTAGCATTGTGCCTTTTGTTGCGGGCAGCTACGGTTATGATGACAAAGACGGCTATACGACCAGGTTAAATGAGACCGTCGCTGCTCCGATGGAAGATAAGGTGTTCCTTGGCGAAACGGGTGTACGGCTTGCGACGATGTTCTGGAAAGAGATGCCGCAAATTCAGTCAAAGTTCTGGGACGTTGACGGCATCCGGCATATAGTCAAGCCCCATGCAGAAGTGGTTTCCTACTTTGACAATGACGATACTATTGAAATGCGTGACACTTACAATCTCGGTCTTTCTCAGCGATGGCAGACGCAAAGAGGTCGCAAAGGCGACAAGCGTACGGTTGACTGGATGCGGTTCGATGTCGACGCCACGTTTTTAAATGAGACGGCTGATTCGGCGATGGGGCCTGCGAGGTCTTATGGGCCCGCGAAATTTATTTTCAATGACCCGTCGACTTTTTTCCTTACAAGGAGAAATGACGGTCGATTCGGTATGGTTCGGGATTCTGTCAATGCGGACTATTCCTGGCGTATAACTGACACGACGACAGTGCTCAGCGATCTTAACTATGATACCGAAAGCGGCATATTTCAGCAGGTCAATGTCGGAATGTCTCGTTACGTTTACCCGGATATAAGCTATTATATTGGCAGTCGATACCTTAAGCCCTCGATAGTGAATATTCCCAGTGACGGTGTTTATGAGGAAGGCTCGCAGGCAGTTATCGGTTCCATAGCATATGCTTTAAATGACAGGTATACGGTGAGTTTCTCGCAGGAATACAATGTAGATTATGCTAAAAACGTCAAAAGCGAACTTGCGATCCTGAGGCGATACCACAGGCTTTACTACAGCCTTTCTTTCGCAACCGACGAGTCGCTTGATCGTGATTCGGTCATGTTCAGCGTCTGGGCGCAGGGCGTGAAAGAGCTTTCTTTCGGAAAGCGAAAATATATATCGTTGTCCGAGTGGACGGCCGAAGAATAATTAGTCGTTTGGTTTTTAGGGCAGGATTCGGTTCGATAGCCAAGGCTATTTTTATGTAAACTTAGAAGTCATTTACCGGCAGAAGTACTGTCGGATTATTTTATTAACCTAATTAATTGTAAGGATGGAGTCATGCCACTAGTTGACACCAAAAAAATGTTTGAGATGGCTTATAAGAACAATTATGCCATCGGCGCGTTCAATGTAAACAATATGGAAATCACACAGGGTATCGTCGAAGCTATTGCTGAAGAGAAGGCGCCCCTGATCCTGCAGATATCACGCGGGGCCAGATCCTATGCCAGCATGAGTTATCTGAAGGCAATAATCGACGTTGCTGTTGCTGAGAATCCCGAGATCCCGATCGTGATGCACCTTGATCACGGCGATACTTTCGAGAGCTGCAAGCAGTGTGTCGATGACGGTTTCACATCGGTTATGATCGATGCGTCTCACTCGTCTTTCAAAGGTAACATCAAGCTTACCAAGCAGGTAGTTGAGTACGCTCACGATCACGGTGTTGTGGTAGAAGCGGAACTTGGCCAGCTTGGTGGTATCGAAGAAGATGTTGTCGGCGTCTCAGCAGACGATTTACATAACCATCTGACCGATCCTGACCAGGTTGTGGAATTTGTAGAGAAGACGGGTTGTGATTCTCTTGCTATTGCTATCGGAACCAGCCACGGTGCTTACAAATTCAAGACCGAACCAAAGCTTGCCTTTGACGTACTTGATGAAGTAGCAACGAAGCTGCCGGGTTTCCCGCTTGTAATGCACGGTTCCAGCAGCGTACTGAAGGAATTTAAGGACCTTATCAACAAGTATGGCGGCGATATGCCGGATGCGATGGGTGTTCCGGAGTCTGCGATCACAGAGGCATCGAAAAAAGCGATATGTAAGATCAATATCGATACTGACCTCAGGATGGCACTTACAGCTAAGATCAGGCAGGTCTTTGCAGAAAGCCCCGCGGAGTTTGATCCTCGCAAGTACCTGGGACCGGGTCGGGCTGCCATCAAGGATATGGTTGTAAGAAAATTGCGTGCTCTCGGCTGTTCGGGTAAAGCTGACGAATGCAAGTAGGCTATTAGTTGCAATCAACATGGATTGTGCAGCGAGGCGAAAAGCCTGCTGCACAATCCTTTTTCAGCTGTTCGGGTTGTTGGCTTGTGCGTTTGAAACTGCTGCTAAAGCGTATCCCAGCCAAAAAGAAGTAATTTTTTTGACGGTTATTGTCGAAAAGTTAAGGGGTCGTCCGTTTATTTGCTCCGATCCTGATGCCACGATTTTTAGACCGCGGCAATTTATTGACCATTCATTTTGTATGCGAGGTTGTTTTGGCTATAACGAATCGAAGAAAGTGTTTTAGTTTCTGGCTGGTACTTGTGATCCTGCTTGTAATGGGATGTGAACCTACCTCAGATCCGGCGGTTACTGAACAGATCGACCTCCTGTCCATCGCCGAACCTGCCGAAGTCGACGTTGTCGAAATTGATGTTGCCGAAGTCGATATTGTCAAAACGGTTGTTGCTGAAAGATTCGGCGCAGAGCCTATAGTAACAGCAGTATGCAAAGAGATGATAAACGGTGAATTTGCCTATGCCCGAAAAATTCTTAATAGTATAGACCACTCTTTGGATCCAAGGCTGCAGCAGCTGGGCGAGATCGCCGAAAAGTATTACATTCTCGATGAGAGCCGTAAAAAGTCAAAGGAAGATTCCTATCAGGAGCAAATGACCGAACTTGCCAAGATCAGCGAGAAGGGCATTCCTGAAGAACCAAATAAACTGAGCGAGATGTTTCTGGTTGTTATGCGTGCCAGTGAATTTGCCGGTCAGCAACAGAAAGAGGAATTGCTGGAAACGCCTTTTGTGGTAAACCTTATCGCCAGCGCCGACAGCAAGGGCCAGCAACTCAAGGAAGAGGGTAAGTGGATCGAGGCCTATGCTCATTGTTACTACTGGCTGTCGGGCCTCTACGAGGACAATGAAGAATATGAGGACATGATCGATACGCTTACCAGAATGGCATCGATCGAGACTGCCCTTAAGGACAATAGTTGCGAGAAAAGTGTCGACAGATACAAAGGCGTCAAACCTGAAATGCTTATCAGGACAGTCAAGGCGCTCGATTTTAGTTATGTCAGCGACCTCAATTACAAGGAGATGTCACAGAAAGGCGTTGAAAACAGTCTTTTGCTTGGCAAAGTACTGGCTACCGAGGGTAAAGAGCTTGCTTATACCGTTGACGCGAGCAACATCGAGCTATGGAAGAACGGATTATATAATATCCAGTCACGACTTGACGCTAAGATGATAGTTGTCAGAAGAGACGGGTTTGTAGACATTTTCTTTGAGGTGCTGGATCTCAATGCTAGAACGATCAAGCTTCCGGAGGAAGTGGTGGCAGCTCAGTTTTCGGAAGCTGCGCTGGAGGCGCTTGACCCGTTTACCAATCTGATTTGGCCATGGCGGGTGAAGGACTTCCAGAAAAATATGACCCAGGACTTTACGGGGATCGGTATCCATATTTCAAAGATCAGGGGTAAACTTACCGTCGCCAGTCTTCTTCCCGGGACGCCTGCTTATTCGTCTGGTCTTGACGCCAACGATAATATAGTTGCCGTCGACGGCGAAACGACGGAAGATATGACCCTTACATGCGTTGTCAATAAGATCACGGGCCCTAAGGGAACTCCTGTAACGCTTACGGTAAAACACGAGGGCGATCCCAATGGGGTTACCGAAGATATCACGATCATTCGTGACAGGATCATAGTTCCAACCATTCGCGGGTGGCAGCGTGACAATAACTCCAACGGCGATAAATCCACGAGCAAAAGCGACGATAATTCAGACGGAGGAAAGTGGGGACACATGATCGATCCGGTTAACGGGATCGGATATATACGCCTTACAGGTTTTACGGATACGACAGCCCACGATATGGATACGCAGCTGTTGGATCTGGAAGAAAGAGGGATGCAGGGTCTTATCATCGATCTTCGCGATAATTCAGGGGGATACCTGACAACTGCCGCGGCGGTGGTAGATATGTTTGTGGAAAAAGGCCTGATCGTAAAGAGTCAGCCGAGGTGGGGTATCGCAAATTATGAAACCGCCCACAGGAAAGGGACGCACCCCGATTATCCGCTGGTGATCCTGATCAACGAAAGCTCGGCGAGTGCTTCTGAGATCGTTGCAGGAGCCCTTCAGGACGTAGAGCATCGACGTGCCACGCTTGTGGGTATGAGAACATACGGAAAAGGAAGCGTTCAAACAATAGTGCCCTATTCCGGCGAGGGTTCGCAGCTTAAATACACCATGGCGTATTATCACCTGCCCTCTAATCAGAGAGTCAAGAACAGGTATGTCATGGAAAAGCAGGGCAGGACGGACTGGGGTATCGCCCCTGATGTGGAAGTTAAACTGACAACAGAAGAGATGAAGAAAAGGGTCGAGGTCCAATGGTCCAACGATATACTGGCTAAGGCCGACCACGACATGAAAGCAAAACCTGTGAAGCGTTATTCGGCGGAAGAAACGCTTGAGGCAGATCCTCAGCTTCAAATTGGCCTGCTTGTATTGCAGGCCAAAATAGTTCAGGCCGGCGGAGAGATCGGGTTGGCTGAGTCTGAAGATAAACCCAAAGAAAAAACAGTTGGCAAAAATAATAAAAGTTGAAAAATTCAACTGAGAGCGGTATGTAAACAGTAAAAGGAGTTACCAGGTTGGCACAAGATTCGGTATTGGGCAAATTCGAAGAACAGCGTATGCAAAAATTAGACCGCATGCGTG
Source organism: Anaerohalosphaeraceae bacterium (assembly GCA_030671565.1). The sequence goes on along the minus strand of DAOVIC010000023.1, from coordinate 2,439 downwards.
AAATGGGGGTCGATCCTTACGGCGATAAATTTGACGGCGCAGAATCTACCGTTGCGATCCGGGAAAAGTATGTCGAAGGCGCTGAAGATGTGCAAGCTTGCGGAGCCGGACGAATTGTGCTTCTTCGCGACATCGGCAAGCTGATCTTTATTACTCTAAGGGATTCCAGCGGTACGATCCAGCTGGGGCTTAGCAAGAAACTTCTGTCCGGGCAATGGGATGTTTTAAAGCTTCTTGAACTCGGTGACATTATCGGCGCTCGCGGTCAGCTTGGTAAGACACGTACGGGCGAAATAACTATTTGGGCAGAGGAAGTTGTGCCGCTAAGTAAGGCTCTTCTTCAGCCTCCTGAGAAATTCCACGGTCTTGCCGATGTCGACCTTCGATACCGGCAGAGGTATGTCGACCTTTGGGCAAATCCTGAAGTGATGGAGCTTTTCAAAAAGCGAAGCGCGATGATCGCTTCGATGCGTAAGTTCCTTGGCGATCTTGGCTTTTGCGAAGTTGAGACCCCGATGATGCAGTCGATCGCCGGCGGTGCAGCTGCGAAACCTTTTACCACACATCACAACTCGCTGGACATGGAACTGTTTTTACGGATCGCTCCGGAATTGTTTTTGAAACGTCTGCTCGTTGGCGGCATGGAAAAGGTTTTCGAGATAAATCGCAATTTCCGCAATGAGGGACTTAGCACGAGGCACAATCCTGAATTCACAATGATGGAACTTTACCAGGCCTATGCCGATTACAATACGATGATGGATATCACCGAAGATGTGGTGTGCAACCTGATCGAAAATCACTGCGAAGGGACCGAGCTTGAGTTTGGTGAGATGAAGATCAATTATGCAAGGCCATGGCGGCGGGCGAAATACGCGGACCTGCTTAAGGAACATGCCGGCTGTGATATTGACGATCTTGCCGCGGTTCGGAAAAAGGCCGAAGAGCTTGGGCTCAACGAAGCTGTGATGGACGATGCGGTCGTGATCAACGAAGTCTTTGAAGAGACTGTCGAGGATAACCTTATCGATCCGACGTTTGTGATAGATTATCCTGCACAGCTTTGTCCTTTGACCAGACGCAGCAAAGAAAATCCGGATTATGCCGAACGGTTCGAGTTGTTCGTCGGCAAGATGGAACTTGCAAACGCATACACCGAGCTTAATGATCCTGCTGTTCAGGAAGCCAATTTCAGGGCCCAGCTTCGCGGACAGGAAGAGACGATGGCGACGATGGACGAAGATTTCATAAACGCCCTTAAATACGGGATGCCTCCTGCCGGCGGGTTGGGGATAGGGATAGACCGGCTTGTCATGCTGCTTACCGGCGCAACAAGCATACGCGATGTTGTACTGTTCCCACTTCTTAAACCGTCCGCTTTATGATCGAAGGTTTTGCACAGGTTATCGCATGAAACAGTTGAGTCTGTTACTTTGTCTTAAATACCTTTACAAGAGGAAGATCGTTCTGCTAAGTATCGTTGCCGTGGCGATGTCTTGCGCACTGCTGATGGTAGTTTCGGCTTTGTTTAGCGGATTTATCAATGCTCTTGAGCAAAGTTCCAAAGATACCACGGGCGATATCGTTATTTCGGCACCTCCGAGGCAAAAGATACCCCAATATGACAAGCTGATCGCCGAACTGGAATCAAGCGACGAGGTTGCGGCGGCTGGTCCTGTTCTTGCCGGTCAGGGCGGACTTTTGTATCTTGGAAAAGGTAACGTTCGCGGTGTTTTTATACTTGGTGTCGATATCGCCAAATGCACACAGGTTACACGTTTTGGCGAATCGCTTTTGTGTCAAAAGGAAAGCCCGACTCCCCCGGCGTTCAGTTTGTCGGATCATCCGTTAGAGACGGGTGGGTTTGTGGGCATCGGAGTTGTTGCCCGGCCTGACGAAAAAACAGACGAATATGATTTCGAAAACGCGTGCAGTGAGTTTATCGGCAGGAAGGTCGGCCTTACAACAGCAACTGCCTCCAGCGAAAAGCCGCGAGTAGTTAAATTCAGAATTTCCGATATATTTCACAGCGGCATCTACAAGTTAGACAAAAATGCAGTCTACCTGCCGATCGATGTTCTTGTCGAACAACTGTATCCCGACGAAGGGAAGATATGCGATGAAATTCAGATCAAACTTGGCGAAGGTGTCGACATTGCTTCGGGGCTGGAACGTGTAAGAACTATATGGAAGAGTTTTTCCAGTGACCTTTACTGGGCATCGTTTACCGAAATACAGACGTCTACTCAGAAAAATATCGAGCTTATCGCAGAATACCGCAAACAGATGGGGATGCTTATGCTGATCTTCGGTATTGTCAGCGGCGGTATCATACTTTTGATATTCTGCATTTTTTATATGATCGTTTTGTCAAAGCGAAAAGATATCGCCATTACAAAAAGCTGCGGTCTGGGTTCGTGTTCCATCGTCGGGCTGTTT
>DAOVIC010000042.1 GCA_030671565.1 Anaerohalosphaeraceae bacterium | reverse complement strand
GACCCTGAATGACGGTCAAGCTGGTGACAACGTTGGTATCCTTCTTCGCGGTGTTGAAAAGAAAGATCTTGTCCGCGGTCAGGTTGTTTCAGCTCCTGGTTCTATTACACCTCATACGAAGTTCAAATCTGAGGTATATGTATTGAAGAAAGAGGAAGGCGGCCGTCATACGCCGTTCTTCGCGGGTTATCGTCCTCAGTTTTTCTTCCGGACGACCGACGTAACTGGTGCAGTTACGGAAATCCGCAGTCGTGAAGGCGATTCTGTTGAGATGTGCATGCCTGGCGATAATATCGAGATGCATGTTGAGATCATATCTGAGATCGCAATGGAAAAGGGTCTTCGTTTCGCTATCCGTGAGGGTGGCAGGACAGTCGGTGCCGGCGTGGTAACCGATATCATTGCGTAGCTAAAGCATATTATTAAAAGTGCTGTGGCTTAGGCCGCAGCACTTTTTTGTACGCTTGACTTTTAATTTAGTAATGAGACGGCTGATTCCAACGTCTTTAGTTGATGGTCAACTTTGGATCGGTTCGGCAATAAATGTCTGAAGCGTGCTTATTGAGAGGTTTCAATGGCAAAAGCAAATAAACGTGAATACGTGTGGCTTGAGTGTAAGGAATGCGGTGAGCGTAACTACCGGACAGAGGTAAATGTTCAGGGTGGTACACCGAAACTTGAGTTGAACAAGTTCTGCAAAAAAGAGCGCAAACGTACACCACATAAAATCAGGCGTAAATAATGATAGGCCAGTAGCTCAATTGGCAGAGTAGCGGTTTCCAAAACCGTTGGTTGGGGGTTCGACTCCCTCCTGGCCTGGTTTCGGTTTTGAGAAAGCTCGCTTATTTGTCAGATTTTTTGTTTTGTGTGGTTTTGTTTGGTTCTAATTAGAGCAGAGATTGCTAATAAGGACGGCGGCGATTATGAATTTGAAAATTTACAAACGTGGTCAAGGTTACTATACGCGACTTTTTACAGGTCTGGTTGCATTTGCGATCGTTGCGATGGGTTCGTATGTACTTTATAACAAGCTTCAGGCTTGGGTGTCAAATCCCTGGATCGAAACGCTTGTTCCTGCGGGTGTGTGTATAGTATTGAGCCTTTTTATTTTTTGGGTTGTTAATAAGCATAATATTGCTGATTTTATGATCGCGGCAGAGGGTGAGATAAAGAAGGTAAGCTGGTCGAGTCGTCAGGAAATAATCGCTTCGACCATGATAGTAATAGTGGTAGTAATATCAATGGCACTCCTGTTGATGCTTGCAGATATAGCATTCAGGTCAGGCCTTGGCTACCTCGGTTTGTATCCAACAAGTTAGTCAGGTTAAACCTTTAGGCAGGTGATATTAATGCAATGGTTCGTATTACGAGTTGCATCAAATAAAGAACTTCAGGTTCGTGAAGCCCTCGATCGTAAGATCAAGGCTCAGGGAATCTCCAGCGTTGGCAGGGTGATCGTCCCAGTCGAGCAGGTGAAGCGTATTCGCAGCGGCAAGCAGCGAGTTCATACTCGCAAGCTTTACCCCGGTTACGTTTTCATGGAACTAGAGGTTAAAGAAGACGGCAAGGCTCATGAAGACGCGTGGTATGCGATACGTGAGACACTTGGAGCCGGTGATTTTATAGGTACAGAGGGTGTTCCGACTCCCATGCGTGATACTGACGTAGCCCGTATGCTTAAGGAAGTCGAAAGACCCGAAGAGACACCGAACATCAAAGTTGATTTTGAAAAAGACGACATTGTTAAAATACGTGACGGAGCCTTTGAGAACTTTGAAGGAACCGTCGATTCGATCGATCCTGAAAGAGGCGTCGTGCGTGTAATAGTTTCGATATTCGGGCGCAGCACGCCGCTTGACATAGAATACTGGCAGATCGAAAAGGTATAGCTATCCGGCAGATGTTTGCGGACAAATTGACCGGTGGTTATGATAAGTTTTTTTGAAGAGTATGAGGTTAAGTAATGGCCAAAGAAATTGTAAGTAAAATAAAGTTGCAGGCACCAGGCGGAAAGGCAACCCCGGCGCCTCCGATCGGTCCGGCTTTGGGGCAGCATGGAGTAAATATCGGTCAGTTTGTCTCTCAGTTTAACGAGCGTACCAAGGATATGAACGGTACGACGATGCCTGTTGAGATAACGGTGTATGCGGACAAGAGTTTCGATTTTATCGTCAAAAGCCCGCCGGCAGCAGTTCTGCTTAAGCAGGAAGCTGGTGTTGCTCAGGGCAGCGGCGAGCCTAATGTCAACAAGGTTGGTCAGGTGACAAAGGCACAGGTTCGTAAGATATCGGAGACGAAGTTCGAGGATTTGAATGCCTATTCTCTGGAGCAGGCAGACAAGATCATAGAGGGCACTGCCCGAAGCATGGGTATCGAGATCGTTGATTGAGGTCATTTTCGTAATTTGGCCTTTTGAGAAATAATTTATGGCAAACCACGGCTTATAGTGGGAGCGAAATGGAAGTTTAATTCGCAGAGGATATTATGAAATTCAGAAGTAAACGGTATAAGAAAGAATCGGAGAAGTCTACAAAAGAGGTGCTGCAGTTGAGTGAAGCAGTGAAAAAGCTGAAATCATTCAATTCCACCAAGTTCGATCAGACGGTTGAATGTGTGATGCACCTTGGGATCGATCCGAAGCAAGCGGACCAGATGATACGTGGTTCTATTGCTTTGCCGCATGGTATCGGTAAGGCACGTAAAGTCATCGCGTTCTGCGAGGATTCGGATGTAGATGCCGCGATAGCGGCTGGTGCAATTGAGGCAGGAACTGATGATCTTGTCAAAAAGGTTCAGGATGGATGGATGGACTTTGATATTGCGATCGCTTCTCCTCGTACAATGGGTAAAGTTGGTAAGCTTGGGCGTGTTCTGGGTCCCCAGGGCAAGATGCCTTCGCCAAAGAACGGAACAGTAACTGCCGATGTTGTGTCAGCAGTGAAAGATTTTGCGGCCGGTAAAGTGGAATTTCGTAATGATGCCGGCGGGAATATTCACATTGTAGCAGGTCGGTTGAGCTTTGATGAGAAGAAGCTTGAGGAAAACATTGATACCTTTTTTACGCATATAAAGAAGGTCAAGCCTGCAGCAGTTAAAGGTGCATATATCAAGAATGTTGCGATCAGTGCGACAATGAGTCCCAGTGTTCTGGTTGATGTCAGTGCGGGCTAGTTTTTTTGGGTGGAACGAGCAGGGAACTGAACGAAAGATTTAAGGTGAAATCATGAGTAAATACGTAAAAGGGTTGCTTCAGCAGGAACTGGAAAAAAAGTTTACGGGTATTTCCGAATTTCTTGTACTTGAGACTCGCGGCATTGACGGCAATGAGAACAACGAGATGAGGGGCGTTCTGAAGGAAAAGGGCATAAACGTTGCTATTGTCAAGAACGCTATGATGCGTCGTGCAATGGAATCTATAGACATGAGCGGGGCAGCAGCCCTGTTTCAGGAAGGTCCGTGTGCAGTAGCTTACGGCGGTGACAGCGTTGTCGATATTGCCAAAGAGGTCAATGACTGGGTCAAGAAGATCAACGCGGTCAACTTCAAGGGTGCATACGTTGATGGTTCCGTTGTTGACGCCACGGGTGCCGCGGCACTGGCTAAGATGAAGAGTCGTGTTGAGCTTCAGGGCGATGTGGTCATGTTGGCGAATGCTCCCGGATCGAATCTTGCAGGTGCGATCAGCGGACCTGGCGGAGTTATCGCAGGTTGCATCGAGAGCCTGGTTGAAAAGCTGGAAGAAGCAGCATAATTAATAAAAAGTAGATTAACAGTCATGCGGCTGTCCCATTATGGGTTAAACGGAACAGCGTAGTTTCGGCACCGGTGTGGCACAGAAATATCAAGGAGTACCTAATAATGTCAGACGAAGCAAAAACATGGAGTGACGAAATCAAAGAACTCGGCGATAAGATCGTTGGACTTACGCTGATGCAAGCCAAGGAACTTGGCGATTACCTTAAGGAAGAACATGGAATCGAACCTGCTGCCGGTGGTGCCATAATGATGGCCGGTCCTGCGGCTGAAGGTGCTGTTGAGGAAGAAAAGAGCAGCTTTGATGTCATCCTGAAGGAAATAGGGGACAAGAAGATTCAGATTATCAAGACGGTTCGGGCTCTTACCGGTCTTGGACTGAAGGAAGCTAAAGCTCTTGTCGATTCAGCACCTAAGGCAGTTAAAGAAGGTGTCAGCAAGGATGAGGCAGAAGAGGCCAAGACTCAGCTTGAGGCTGAGGGCGCAACTATTGAACTTGCGTAGTAATTGTATGAAACGTTGTGCAATTGTCCGGAGTTGTTGGGCATTTTGCACATAAAATTAATGTAAGAGTCAGACGGAGAGCGCTTATATGAAGTCGCGGAATGTCCGTAATTTCGGAAAAATTGGTGACGGCATTGAAGTTCCAAATCTGACGGAAGTGCAGCGAGCAAGCTACCGTCGTTTTTTGCAGGATGATAAGCTTCCAGAGAAGCGTGACGAATTGGGTTTCGAGCGATTGCTTCGTGAGATATTCCCGATTGTCAGTTACGACAAGAATACTCAACTGGAATTTGTCGCCTACGAATTGGAAAATCCACGTTATACGATACAGCAGTGTCGCGAGTTGCGGATGACTTATGGTTATCCGCTGAAGATACGGTGTCGTTTAACCCGTAAGAATGCAGATGATATCCCGGAGCAGGCCATTTACCTTGGCGAGATGCCAGTAATGATCGGCGGCGGTGAATTTATCATCAACGGTGCCGAGCGTGTTATAGTTAATCAGTTGCATCGCAGCCCTGGTGTCGATTTTAGTGTTGATTCACGTGAAAGTGGCGACCGTATAATGCACGGTTGCAGGATCATTCCGGAACGAGGCAGCTGGATCGAACTTTCAGTTACCCGTAAGGATGTCCTGATAGTGCGAATCGACCAGTCGAGCAAGATACCCGCGACGACATTTTTGCGTGCGATGAGCGAAGAGCTTGGTACGACCGAGGCGATCATCCGTCATTTCTATGGTACAAAGACTGTAAAGACCAAGCGTCTGGATCCTGAAATGTGGACCGTTGGTCCAATCGTTGATACCGAGACTGGTGAGATACTGGTTGATGCCGGCTGTCAGCTCGGCGATGGTGTTGCGGCGATCCAGGGAAGCAGTATCGAAAGTATCGAGATAATCAAAACAGCGAAAGACCCGTTGCTCCTAAATACGCTTGCCGAAGATGAATGTGAGAACTACGAAGAGGCTTTGTTGAAGATCTACGCAAGGTTGCGTCCGGGTAATCCGGCTCAGGTCGACAAGGCGAAGCAGCTGTTTGTTGAGAAGTTCTACGATGCCAACCGTTATCGTCTTGGTAAAGTCGGCAGATTCCGTCTGAACCGTAAGTTTGGTCTTCAGGTAGATGAAAGCGAAATGACCCTCAAGCCCGAGGATTTCCTTAATACGATGAAGTACATCGTTGCACTTCGCAACGGTGAAGGTTCTCTTGACGATATCGATCACCTTGGTAACCGACGTTTGCGTACTATCGACGAACTAGCGGCTGACGAAATCCGCAAGGGACTGCTCAAACTGAGGCGAACGGTTCAGGAACGGATGAGCATGAAGAGCCCTGAGGATGTCACTCGAATTGCAGATCTTGTCAATTCAAAGAGTGTATCTTCGAGTATCGATTATTTCTTCGGTAGGGGAGAGCTTAGCCAGGTTGTCGACCAGACCAACGCATTGAGCCAGTTGACGCATGAGCGGCGATTGAGTGCTCTCGGCCCTGGCGGTCTAAACCGTAAACGTGCAGGCTTTGAGGTTCGCGACGTTCATATCAGCCATTACGGCAGAGTTTGTCCGATCGAGACTCCTGAAGGAACGAATATCGGTCTTATCGTTTCGCTTGGAATTTTTGCCAAGATTGACGAATACGGTTTCCTTATTTCACCATACCGTAAGGTTTCCAAAGGTAAGCTTACTAAGGAAGTCGAGTATTTGCGGGCAGATCAAGAGATGTTGTCTATCTTTGCTCCTCCGAGCATGGTCGATCCTGAAACTCGCGATCTTCGTAAGGGTACAGTACTTGCTCGTGTAAACGGTGACCTGGCTCAGTCGATAAGCGAAGAAGTAGACTTTGTTGATATTTCACCTAAGCAGATCGTAGGTGTTTCTGCGTCGCTCATACCTTTCCTGGAACATGACGATGCAAACCGTGCTCTGATGGGATCTAACATGATGCGTCAGGCGGTGCCGCTTCTCAGGACGGAGACACCTCTGGTCGGTACCGGTATGGAGTCGACCGTTGCGGATAATTCGAGCATGGTTATCAAAGCTTCGAACGCAGGGGTTATTACAACTGTTGATGCAGACAGGATCGTCATTGACGAAACTGACGAATATAAACTGCTTAAATATGTCGGTCTTAACGAACGGACATGTCTTAATCAGACGCCGGTGGTAAGTCTTGGACAAAAAGTCAAGAAAGGCGAGATCATCGCCGACGGCGGCGGCACACATAAAGGGGTTCTCTCTCTTGGTAAGAACCTGCTGGTCGCTTTTGTACCATTTGACGGGTACAACTTTGAGGATGCGATGATCATCAATGAACGACTTGTAAAAGACGATGTGTTTACAAGTATTCATATCGATTCGTTTACTGTCGATGTTCGTGAGACGAAACTTGGTCGTGAAGAATTTACACGGGATATTCCGAATGTAAGCGAGAAGATACTTAGAAATCTGGATGAGAACGGGATAATCTGCGAAGGTACGCGTGTTTCGCCTGGCGATATTCTAGTTGGTAAAGTTTCTCCGAAGAGTAAGACAGAGCTTACACCTGAGGAAAAACTTCTACATGCTATTTTTGGAAGGGCTGGCGAGGACGTCAAGAATGATTCACTAGAGGTTCCAAGCGGTTTCGAGGGCGTTGTGATCGGGACCAGTCATTTCATGAGGCGTGGTACAGGTACCGAAGAGCAGAAGGCAGAGCACCGCAAGATGATGCGGGCAGTTGAAGCTGAGATGGTGTCCAAGGAGTGTGGCGTATTCAAGGCTATGTGCAAAGAGATCAACAGCGAACTGGGTATCGAGTTGGTTGATCCGTCAACACTGCAGAAGGTTGGTCGTAGTGACGACAGCGATATCATCTTCGAACAGATTGAGAACTTTGGTATCGAATGGATCAAGCCTGCGAAGTCAAGACCGCAAGCTCAGGCGATAATCGATAAGCAGTGGCCTAAGCTGGAAGAGTTGAAAGAGGAACGCAAGCAGCGACTTAGCCGTATGAAGCATGGCGATGAACTGCCGAGCGGTGTTCTTGAGATGGTAAAAGTTTATGTAGCTACCAAACGAACTCTGTCAGTTGGTGACAAGATGGCAGGTCGGCATGGTAATAAGGGTGTTATCGCAAAGATAATGCCGCAGGAAGATATGCCTTTCCTTGAAGATGGCACACCGGTCGATATTTGCCTTAATCCGCTTGGTGTTCCGAGTCGTATGAATGTTGGCCAGATACTTGAAACATTGCTTGGATGGTCTGCCAAGGTACTTAATTTCGATGCTTTGACACCGGTGTTTGACGGTGCGACCGAAGGCGAAATCCATAAGGTGACCGAAGAGGCAAACGAGCATATTAGGACTCGTATGTCAGATCTTGAGAGCAATAAGGAAACTCCACCCGATGGCGAGTTATTTACGATAATGCCAGAGGTATTGAAGGTGAAGTTGAATGACGGCAGGACAGGTGAGCCTCTCGAGCAAGAGACAACGGTAGGCTATATGTATATGCTGAAACTGCATCACCTTGTGGACGAAAAGATCCATGCCAGAGCAACCGGGCCTTACAGCCTGATCACTCAGCAACCTCTTGGCGGAAAGGCCAGAACTGGCGGACAGCGTTTCGGCGAGATGGAAGTTTGGGCTCTGGAAGCTTATGGAGCAGCTTATACGTTGCAAGAACTGCTGACGGTTAAAAGCGATGACATCGAGGGACGTACGAAGATATACGAGTCGATGGTTAAGGGCACGAATACGCTCGAAGCCGGGACTCCAATATCGTTTGATGTGCTGTGTAATGAGATCAGGGGCCTTGGACTTAATATCCAACTGGCGAAGAAACGAATTACTTCTGCGTTGTAGTCACTGATTGCTGGAAATATGTAATTAAATTGTAAATTTGCCGTGCCGAAAGAGATATTTAAGTCTCTTCGGATTGCAAGAATATATTAGAAGTCGGAGTTGATCAGAAAATGGTAGAGTCTATTTATGATCGCATAAACGATTATGGTTCGGTTAAAATCGGTTTGGCTAGTCCAAACGATATTCGAAGCTGGTCCTTTGGAGAGGTTCGAAAGCCAGAAACCATAAACTACAGGACATACCGTCCTGAAAAGGATGGTCTGTTTTGCGAGCGTATTTTCGGTCCTGAACGTGACTGGGAGTGTGCATGCGGTAAGTATAAGGGTACAAAATTCAAAGGTATTATCTGTGACCGTTGCGGAGTTAAGGTGACACATAGCCGTGTTCGCCGTAAACGCATGGGTCATATCAACCTTGCTGCACCGGTAGTGCATATCTGGTTCTTTAAGGCATTGCCGAGTAGATTGAGTACGTTGCTGGGTGTAAAGACCTCGACAATGGAGAAGGTGATCTATTTTCAGGATTATATAGTTACCGATCCCGGTCAGAGTCCTCTTAATCTTATGCAGATCCTGACGGAAGAGGAATACCGCGAAGCATGCGATACCTACGGTACATGTTTTAAGGCATCGATGGGCGCAGAGGCAGTCAAGGAACTGCTTGTCAAGATCGATCTTGATACTATCAGCGATGAACTTCATGCAGGTCTCAGTCAGACTAACAGTAAGCAGAAGATAAAAGATCTTACCAAGCGGTTGAAGATAATCAACAGTGTCCGTGCCAGCGACAACAAGCCTGAATGGATGGTATTTGACGTTATTCCTGTGATACCGCCAGATCTTCGTCCTTTGGTGATGCTCGAAAGCGGTAATTTTGCGACAAGCGATCTTAACGACCTCTATCGCCGGATCATTAACCGTAATAACCGTCTTAAAAAACTGATAGACCTGAATGCTCCTGAAGTTATTATTCGTAACGAAAAGCGTATGCTTCAGCAGGCGGTTGATTCACTGTTCGATAATGGCAGATGTCGGCGTCCGGTTCTTGGCAGCAATAATCGTCCGCTGAAAAGCCTTACAGATATGATCAAGGGTAAGCAGGGTCGTTTCCGTGAAAACCTTCTGGGTAAACGTGTTGACTATTCTGCCCGTTCTGTGATCGTTGTCGGTCCGCACCTGAAACTTAATGAGTGTGGTATGCCAAAGAAGATCGCACTTGAGTTGTACCAGCCTTTCATTATACGCAAGATGAAAGATCGCGGTCTTGCCGACACTATCAAGAGTGCCAAACGTATGCTTGAGCGTCGTGATGAGGAAGTATGGGATATCCTTGAAGAGGTTATTCATCAGCATCCTGTTCTTCTGAACCGTGCTCCTACGCTTCACAGGATGGGTATTCAGGCATTTGAACCCAAGCTGATCGAGGGTAATGCGATAATGCTGCATCCGCTCGTATGTCAGGGTTTTAACGCAGACTTTGACGGTGACCAGATGGCAGTTCATCTGCCGTTGAGTATTGAAGCCCAGGTCGAAGCTCACACACTTATTATGTCGACGAATAATATTTTCTCCCCGCAGAACGGTTCTCCGATGCTTGGTCCTTCGCAGGACATGGTATTGGGCAATTACTATATCACAGAAATGCATCCCGATCAGCAGGGCGAGGGAATGCTGTTCAAGGATCCGATGGAGGCGATAACCGCCCGTGACATGGGCAAAGCAAATACCCATGCGATAGTTAAAGTGCGTCTGCCGGAAGGCAAGCGTGTGATCGATTCCAAAGGCGAGCATGAAGGCGGAGTGATAAGTACCACACCTGGTCGTTGTCTTTTCAACGATATATTGTCCGATGAAATGCCATTCTACAATCTTCTTTTTGATAAGAGGATGTTAGGCCAGGTAATCCAGGATTGCTATGATATTTTGGGATCCAGGTCTACTATTGATCTGCTTGATAATATCAAGGAACTCGGTTTCAAACAGGCAATGCTTGCCGGTCTCAGCATCGGAATAGAAGACTTGCGGATTCCGAAAGAAAAGGCAGATATTGTCAATGTTACTCAGAAGCGGGTCGATAAAATTACAAGGAACTTTAACCAGGGCGTGATCACGGATCGTGAGAGATATAATCAGGTTATCGATGCCTGGACTCATGCGAGGGTTGAAGTTACCGCTGCGATGATGTCGGCGATGCAGCACGATATTCGTGACGGCAAACCTTATCTTAATCCGATCTGGATCATGCGTGACTCCGGTGCAAGGGGTAGTGTAGATCAGATCCAGCAGCTTGCAGGTATGCGTGCTTTGATGGCAAAGCCCAGTGGTGAGATCATTGAGACACCTATTCTTTCTAACTTCCGCGAGGGTCTGAATGTTCTTGAGTACTTTAGTTCGACGCATGGTGCTCGAAAAGGTCTTGCTGATACAGCCCTTAAGACCGCTGACTCCGGTTACCTTACTCGTAAGCTTGCTGATGTTGCACAGAATGTAATGGTGACACAGCGTGATTGCGGAACATTGCAGGGAATAACGAAGAGCACAGTCTATAAAGGTGAGACGGTCGATGTTCCTCTTAGGCAGTTGATCATAGGAAGAACCGCCAGAGATAATATCAGGAATCCTATAAGTGGTGATATGATCGTACGCGAGAACGAAGTAATTAAAGCGGCAGCTGCCGATGAGATAGAAGGACTGGGGCTGGAATCAATCCGTGTAAGAAGTCCTCTGACTTGCGAAAGTTCGCTTGGAATATGCTCGAAGTGCTACGGTTGGGATCTCAGTACAAGTCAGCTTGCTGAAGAAGGGCTTGCGGCCGGTATTATCGGTGCCCAATCGATCGGTGAACCGGGTACACAGCTTACAATGCGTACGTTCCATACGGGTGGCATTGCAGAAGTGGCGATCCTTGAGACCGAGCAAAAAGCTCCCAGAGCAGGTGTGATCGAATATCACGATATTAGTGTTGCTGCTGTCAAAGGCGATGGCGGCGAGGAAGTCATGATCGCGATCAAGCGTAATGGTGAGATAGCTATTGTCGATGCGAAGGGCAGGGAGCTTGAGCGTTTCAAGGTTTCTTACGGAAGTATTGTCGCTGTCAAGGAAGGCGAGAAGGTCACTAAGGGCCAGAGACTCTACTCCTGGGATCCGCACAGGGTACCGATCCTTGCGGAAGTAAATGGTATCGTCCGGCTTGTGGATGTCATCGAAGGCGAGACGATGCGTGTGGAAGAGGAACGCAAAGGTCAGGTAGGCAGGCCGGTTGTTATTGAGCATAAGGGCGATAAGCATCCGCAGGTTATTATCGAAGATGCTGAAGGAAAGATACTCGATGTTCATTACCTTCCTGCGAAGGCTAGG
>DAOVIC010000132.1 GCA_030671565.1 Anaerohalosphaeraceae bacterium | reverse complement strand
TGCCGGGTAAACGCCGCACCGAACAGATAGATGTGTTCAAGGCCGAAGCAGCCAATGTTAAAGCATTGGCGATGCAGGCATTGGACGCAGATATTAGTTTGCTGCAAGTTGCACCCGTCATTATTTTGCGGACACAGTACTTAGCTGTTGTCGGCAAAAGGATCGGCCTCATCAAGCTCATCTTTTGTAGCCGGCCTGGGAACCTCGATCATTACGTTGTTTCTGAACTGAAGATACCTTGCCATCATTCCGGACGGCACATCAAAAACAAGTTCGACAGGTGCCTTTCTGTTTACAAAGTTCTCGCGGTCCAGTGTCTCCAACTCGCCCAGATTGGAAACCTCCTTGTGGGTTTCGTCCTTGGTCGTAACCCTGTATTTTATTGGATAGATCGCCTCTATCTTCCCTGAGAAGCTTCCATTAGTCTGTTTTTGGCAGACTAATCTAAACTGACCCGGGGTAATTGCGACAACGCCTTCTTTGTTGGCAGAACCGCCATCGGCAATTTTCTTGTTACTGATTCCTATGCGGACCCAGGTAGTTGCCTGCCCGTCATCGTCTTCGATTTTTACGCCGTTCTTTGGTATTGATACGGCTCCTTTTCCAGCGACCAATGCCGCACCTTCCTTTGACTTGTGCCGGTTGACATGGACCTGATCGAGGTAGTCGGTATGGTAAAGGCTGAATTTCTTTTTTGAGCTCATGGCTCCATCGGCCATCCGTCCGTATAGACCCGTCACGAAACTGTCTACGGGAATGAATGGGCTTTTGGCGTTTCGAAGGTTGATCGTCTCGTCGAAACGGTTGTATGTCACGGTCGCCGGCGGCTGCATTCCAAGTGAAGCTACCAGAACCCCGGAGGACATAAGCCCGACGAGAAGACCGCAAACGACCGCTGCCGCTATTTTGGCGCCATTGCCGAAGTCAATGTTCGATCCGACGATCTGATCGCAGATAACAGCAACGACTATGGTTGTAATTGTGTAAATGATGAATAAGCACCATCCTTGTGCGGACTCAGCGATGAAACCTTTGCTGATGACCATCGCGGCGACAGGCTCATAATAAGTAAACGCAACGAGTATGCCTATTATCGAGGACATAAGCAACACGAACGAATCGAGGACCGAGTTCTTCAGATAGAAACGCGATACGCTTCCACCCGTTATCAAAATTATGATTATTATAGTTGCGATCATTTTTACTCCTGTCTATCTACAGAGGCAGTCTATTTCTTTTTTTTGTTCAGTTTTTTCTTTGGTGCGTCAGAGGTAAACTCTCTTATCACTTCATTGATAGAAGTTACACCTTTCATCACCTTGCGTATGGAACGTTCCTGGATAGTGAGCATCCCGGCTTTACGGAACAATCCGCTCATTTCCTGAAGTGTATTTGCTTTCTTAAGGGCCTCACGAAGTTCGTCGTTGATGACGATCGTTTCGAAGACACCGGCCCTGCCGTAAAAACCTGTTCCCTGGCATTTCTCGCAGAGGATTGCCTTGCCATGCTTGTCGTATTCTATTTCACCGGGACGGTAAAACACGGTGATCTTATCGGCAGGGAGGTTGAATTTTCGAAGGAGATTTGGATTGGGCTTATAAGCCTGTTTGCACTCATCGCAAAGCTTACGAACGATACGCTGATTGATGATTCCCTGGATGTTGTTAATGACCGTTTTTTTATCGCCGCACAACTTGATCCATGTTGCCAGCGCCTTCAGAACGCTTTGTGCGTGTATGTTGACATGTATCATTCGGTTTGCCGCCGCCGCATCAGTGGCGATCTTAGCAGTTTCCCCGTCGTCGACATCCGCTGCGCCGATGATATTTGCCCCCATCCGGACGATCGTCTGAAGATGGTTCGCATAGCTTGAAGTTCCCGTATCGGAAAGTGAATAGGTGTTCTGGGTGATATTGTCAAGTGTGCCGGTAGGGCTTTTTTCCAGCGTATTCATATCGTTCATGAACGGGTCGTGATTTTTCAGCATCGCGTAAAAACTCGCCGTTACCCCGCTCTTTGGGGGCCCAGATGTGATAAAGAGTCCTGAAGTTATGTCGCGTACGGTCTTAAGCGATTCGAGTTGATCCTTGTCAAGCCCGATATCGTCCAGCTTCATCATATCGCTTTCTTCGTAATGCCTTATCCGCATCTGTTCGCCTGCGGTCGAACCTGCCGTATTTATTTCCCATTTGGTTTTACTTTCGGCGATCTTGACTTCCATCATACCACGCTGGGGTTTGCGTTTTTCATTCGGGTCAAGGTCGGCGATCTGCTTGAGATAGTGAATGAAATAATCCACATCTTCGCGGTCTCTCGGTTCCTGCTTCGTTGAAAGACCGTCGATAACATAGCTTATCGTGTACTCCGACGCACCAGGGACCAAAAGAATATCGCTGGTCCGGCGCCAGATCGCATCCTCAAATATTTCGCACGCGGTCGAAAAACCGAACGACTCGGCACTCTTAGCCTCTGGAAGCGGAACATCGTTGCCGTTAGCGGTTATGAAATGAACCCCTTTGCTTGACTTGGAAAGCTTCTTGTTCTCGTTGGAAAAAATACCTTTGATATGCTCTGCGGTCAATACTTTCTCAAAATCGGCAACAAGGCTGTTGCGATGCATCACATAAGCCATCGAGACTGCTGCAACTGAAATGATATACAGCATAAGACCGATGAAAAAGACTGGTACAAGCGGCCACACCAGCAATGACACCGCACCTGCCAGTGTTATCGTTGACGTCCAGAGCTTTACCTTTGCCCGAACGGCTTGCGTGTCAGAATGAACCCAGTTGACAAGCGGCATCCAAAGAAGGAAAAGCGCAAAGTATACCGCAAGTTTTATAATTGAAACGTATCCGCCGTAAGCGACGTCTGCTGCCAGCAAAGTTAGCATGTCATGCTCCAGTTAACTTTTTTATAGTACTCTCAGTTGATATTTTTCGTCTATCCGCGATTAAGTGCTTTTACGATCACAAAGTTGAGACTGATACCCCTAAAGCAATCCTGTTGAAGATGCCCTCACACCCTTCAAAGCCATCTTCAGTTCTTCTACATTAGGTGCGCATCTTACCGCCTCTTCAAGACTGATCATCTCGCGCTTAACAAGGTCTTCAAGGCTGTCCGTAAAGTCCTGCATACCTTCACTTCGTCCTCCGCGTATCGCTGTACCAATATCGGATTCACGTCCTTCGGAGATAAGTTTTTTTACAATAGGACTGGCAAGCAATACCTCTACAGCCGGTACTCGTTTCGCCTCAGGTTTCAATCCCTTAAGCAACTGTTGTGAAACGACGGCCTTGATCGTCAAAGCGAAAGTCTGCCTTGCGAGATCCCTTTCTTCCTGCGGGAATAGATCCAGGATACGCTGGATAGTTTGTGCAGCACTTGCGGCATGAAGTGTGCCGAATACAAGGTGTCCGGTTTCGGCAGCCCGCATCGCAGCCGTAAGCGTTTCGTTATCTCTCATCTCACCGACGAGTACGACATCAGGATCCTGCCTCATCAGGCTTCGCAGGGCTTCTTCATAGTTTGTCACGTCAATACCTATCTCTCTCTGAGAGACGCTTGCTTTTTGGTCCACGTAGAGAAACTCAATGGGGTCTTCGATGGTGACGATATGACATGCCCGATTCCTGTTAACATAATCGATCATCGAGGCGATCGTGGTACTTTTACCGCATCCGGTAGGTCCCGTAACCAGAACCAGCCCATCGTGGGCCGTTCTTGCGATCTCCTGAACAACGGGTGGTAGGTTTAGCTTCTCAAAGGGCGGTATGTCACCGGAAATATGTCGGGCAACAAGACTAATCGTCCCTTTCTGTCGGAATATGTTTACCCTGAACCGGTCCATCGCACTTACCGAATGGGCAAAGTCAAAAGCTCCATGTTCTATAAAGAACTCTTTCTGCTTTTCGCTAATCATCCCATAAATCAGGTCTTCCATGTTCTTTTCTGTAAAAACCGGGTACTTCGTATTGCGAAGTACGCCATCAATACGCATACGCGGCGAGAGGCCAACCTTTAGGTGGAGGTCACTTCCTTTGGCCTTGATCAGGACGTTGAATAGTTTGTTAATCTCGGCGTGTTTATCAGAGTTGACGTTGGTATCTATTGGCTGTCCCTTACTCATCGGACTCTCCATGTGAGGGGTCGGAATAATCTAAAATATCGTTAAGTCTATTGTGCATAAGCACTTGACACGTTAATTCTACAGGTATTACTAAAGTACCCATTGTACCAGATTCTGGCAAAAAGTCAACATTTCTCTATGCGAAAACACGCTTTAGGCCCCCATTTCTACACTTATTTGCAATTGGCAGTGCTGTAACTTTAATGGATAAGTGCAAGTGTAAGGGTCATATAGATTGTAACGCTTATAGAGTCATTCGCCGTCGTAACCAAAGGTCCCGCGCTTATCGCAGGATCGATCCCGACCCGCTTGAACAAAAACGGCAAAAACAACCCAAGCGTCGTCGATACCATGATCGCAGAGAACATCGCGGTACAGAACGCCGAGACGATTTTTAAATGCTCCCCAAGTGCAGGTGTTGTCTCGTTAGGATTGGCATTATTCATTACATCGGGCAGAACTCCGCATAGAACTCCACCCACGATTCCGCAGGAAACCGCAACAAAGACAGCAACCCTGAACTCTCTTGCAAAAACCTGGCGTAAGGAAATTGCCGCAAGGTCACCGGTCGCAAGACCGCTTACTACGATCGCAGATGTCTG
>DAOVIC010000202.1 GCA_030671565.1 Anaerohalosphaeraceae bacterium | reverse complement strand
CGATCCGTTTCCCACCCGTCGCAGGCATCGATCCTGTCCTGAAGAAGGCCCATCTCTTCGAGCAGTTTGTCCATCTGATCTTCATAGGCAGGGTCGCCGAGCTGTTCTGATATCTCGTTGAACCGGTCAATCATGTCAAGTGTCGGCTTGATCGCTACCAGCAGATTTTCCCTGACAGTCTTGTCCAATTCGAGCTCAGGTTCCTGCGCAACATACCGCAGCGTCATTTTTTTGGCCAGCTTCGTTTGGCCCTGGAAATCCTTATCAAGGCCGGCCATTATTTTCAGCAGCGTACTTTTACCGGAACCGTTTTCACCGACAACACCGATCTTAGCACCGTAAAAAAACGACAGCGATATGTCTTTAAGCACTTCATTGTCGCCGAAACTGCGGCAAACATCGTTCATTTCAAATACAAATTGAGGCGGCATATTATATAGTCCTGTTATTTAGGGAGCGGATAACCTGAAGATAAAGGGAACCCCTAAACTCGTATCCGTAAGTTTGCCACATCATAAGTCTTCGGCTGGCCAAGTGCAATAGAGCAGTGCGGTTTTTTTACGAGGGCAGGGATTTGTTTTGGGCTTTGAACGGTATGCCGCTATTTGCCGGCGGCGATCTGAACGGGGATCGCCGGCAGAACACCTATCGGGTTGCGGTTCTTCTTTACAGGCCCATTACCTTTTTTTTGCTTTGGCGTGTATTCAAAAAATGCCTCTACTATAAGGTTGCCGTTGAAGCCTTTTTCCATCGCGTTGTCATCGGCCTTGAGAACAAATGTCAGTTCCCCTCCGGCTACCGTGCTTTTTTCAAGTGTTATACCATCAGGGCCCTGTAGAAGTTCCACTACCAGCGCCTTGGATACCGTGCGTTTTCCCTTTGCCTTGAACTTAACCTTTGTTGATCCGCTTGCCGGAATCTTTACCGGGCCGCTGCCGACCATCTCGATGTGCGATAAAAACCCCTTGTTTTTTCTAATGTCGACCATGAGTTCCTTTGAGGGTACCAGGTGCCGGTACAAAAATGCCTGCATCATATTTTCGGCGGCGACTGCGGTATGAACGACGGTGTTTTCGCCGATGTTCGCGCGACCCTGTAAAGTCAATTTTACCGGTAGTTTCCTTTTTAGAACCGGCGAATTAAGAGTAATGTTCACCGAATCGCATCCCGGGGGGACCAAGCCGCCGTCTATCTTAAAACCAGCCGGAGCATTCTTGAGCCTTAATTTTACGGCACCGTTGAACCCGTCTTTTCGCAACACATCTACCCGCATTGGTATGACACCGCCGGGCTTTAAAGTGAGGCTTGAGGGCGTTACTCGCAGTGCGAAGTCAGGCTTCGGTTCGCTTATACGCAGTCGGTAGGCGTGGGCATCGGTTCCGTGACTTTGCGAGTCCGAAAGATGTACGTAATAATTCCCGCTGGCCGGCAGTATCGCTCTGAGATAAGAATCTGCGTGATGTGTGACCAGCCCGACAATATCTTTGTGCAGGTGGCTGTCCTTGATCACGTAGTCATCGTTCGACTGGATAACGTTTCCGGAAGCATCCGTTAATTTTAGCAGCGAATCAAGCGGCGAGTTCAGCCTGCGTCCGAAAATTTCCGCTACGATTTCATCGCCTGCACTGCCGCTGAACCGGAAAACATCGGTGTTGCCGGGCTTGTCGATACGGCCGTTGATAATTATCGGTAAAGATACTTTCTGCGCATTTCTTATGGTATCGTTGGATTCGGATTCGCTGCACTCGTTTAGGCTGTCGACGGCGTAAGGCATAGAATTGGAAAATATTTTACCGTCGTAGTAACCGGCCTTGCGAATGTTTTGGCTGCCGGGTTGTGTGTCAAGCTGCAATTGTTTTACGGGCAGGTTCCACCCGTCGATGCTTGCGACGGTGTCGACGCCTTCTTTGCCGCCCAAAGGAAACATTTTCGTAATGAACGGAGTTTCCCCGACGGCTATGCGATAGACAAAATCTTCACGTCCGCGGTAGATCGAATCGCGTATTTCCAATTCGTATTCTCCGCTGCGGGCGATCTCGTAAAAAAGTACGGGGTCCGGATTGAAACT
>DAOVIC010000186.1 GCA_030671565.1 Anaerohalosphaeraceae bacterium | reverse complement strand
CGAGGAGGTCAGCGACGGTAAGGACGTGATCGATGTCGGAGGAGCCTCTATCGCGTCGCGGGCCTATGTTGCAAGATTTAATTTCCGCGGCACACAGCAGCAGAAAAAAGTCTCGGAATGCTCAGGCGGCGAGCGTAACAGGATACATCTGGCAAAAATGCTGCGTCGCGGAGGCAATCTGCTGCTGCTTGACGAACCGACGAACGACCTTGATGTCGACACCATGCGGGTTCTCGAACAGGCGATAATTGATTTTCCCGGCTGTGCGATGGTGATAAGCCACGACAGATTTTTTCTCGACCGAATATGCACCCATCTTTTGATTTTTGAAGGCGCCGGTAAAACGCAATGGTTCCAGGGTAACTTTGCAACATACGAACAAAAGGTGCAAAAAGAAAATCCAAACAGAGTAGCCCACCGCAGAAGCAAATACAGACAGCTTAAGCTGAGATGATTTACCGCAATTATTCGTCGTCCCATCTTACGTATATCAGCTCTGCCAGCGAGCGGTCCACTGCAAATTGGCTAAAGCCTACCTGAAAAACGTATGACGGAAATCTTCGGATGATCTTTATTTTTGCTCCGGGCAAAATTCCCATTGCCAAAAGTTTTTGGACCTGGCGGTTGTCATGGGTTGCCAGGTACGCGACAAAACCTTCGGCATCGGGCTCGCCGTCACAAAGCGGACGCACTTCTTTGATCTGGTCGGCCAGTGCCCTTTGGCAGCAGTCGCCGGACGGAATGGTATTTCCATGCGGACAGTGAGTAGGATGGCCAAGCAGACAGCAGACCTTTTCCTCCACGTCATTCTTTAGTACATGCTCAAGCCTGCACGCATCTTCCTCGAATTCGCCCGCTTTAACCGCCAGAACATCCCTAAGAAGTATCTCGGCAAGACGATGACGCCTGATGACGCCGCGTCCGGCATCGGTTCCTGTGTCGGTAAGTTTATAAGTTTCGCCCACGGACTCGACAAAGTTCAGCGACAACGCTTCCTGAGAACCATTTTCAACGATCTCTGCCGATGGATACGCGGCTTTTTCGACTTCGTAAAGATAAAGTGCTTCGAGCAATTCCTCGGCTTCGGGAAGTATCATTTTTTTCTCTTTCCTATTTTGCTTAGCCATTTCAATGACTTGGGTTGCCTGGGGCTCTCATAGCCGCAATGCGGACATTTTACTTTTTTGCACCCGCCAAAAAGGCTGCACAGACCGCATGCTTTTTCAGACGCTTGCTCGTCAAACTCTTTGCCGCAGAACGAACAGATCATAACACCAATCCAAAAATATTAAACACCGAATTTGCAATGAAACCAACGCTAAAAGCTATTATGCAGATACAGACCGAAGTCATTGCCGCGATCTTGAAACCGCATTCCTTCTTGAAAACGAGAAACTGGGCGATACAGGGCAAAAAAAGCGTCAGCGTGATCGCCGCAACCGCAAGCTGATTGCCGCTCATCATACCGCCCTTATTCAGATCGTAAAGACCGGCTGCTCCGTAGTCCCTTCGGAAAAAACCGAAAATAAACGCCACCGACGCGTCATCCGGCAAACCTATAGCATTGACAAGCGGCGTCAGCATTTTGATCGTCCACTGAAAAACACCCGTCAGATCGCCCAGCCAGATAAGAAAACTGGCCAGGATGAACAGGGGCATGATCTCCCTGAAATACCATACCATCCTGGAATATGTCTTGACGAAAACGTTCGCAAGGCGGGGAAGCCTAAGCGGAGGAAGCTCCATATAAAAGCTCGGTTTTTCACCCGGAAAAAAACGTGCCATCAGCGTACCTGCAAGCGTAAAGACAACTCCGACAAAAAGAGCCCACGCCAATAGTGCATACGGGTGCCCTGCCAACAGACCGAGTATAACGCCGAACTGTGCCGAACACGGGATGGCAAGGGCAAGCAGGATCGAGGCGATAACTTTTTCGCGTTTGCTTTCCAGGGTGCGTGTCACCATCGTCGCCATTGTCGCGCAACCGAAACCGAGAACGATAGGTATCACGGCGCGTCCGTTTAGTCCGAGCCTTTTAAAAAGTCTGTCGATCAGCATCGCCAAACGCGGCAGATAACCGCTGTCTTCAAGGATCGAAAATGCAATGAAAAAAGTACCCACGATCGGAAGCACGATAGCTACAGCGTACCTGACACCGAGGGTGATGACACCGTATTCACCGGCGATAAGATCGTACAAAGGCTTCCACGGTATCCGCTCGGAAGTTATTTTCACGACGAATGGGTTGACATATACCTCAAAGATATTCGATTCGAGAAAATCAACAAGGAACCCCGCACCGAATCCGCCTACAAATTTATAAACGCCAAAGTAAAGAACCACAAACAGAACCGGCAAACCGCCAATCGGGTGCATGCAAAAACGGCTCAACTTTTCGCGAAACCCGATAACCCCTCCGTCCGGCAGACTCACGCAGCGGGAAACGATACTTTTAACTTCTTCCTGGATCGCCCAGGTAAGATGGTAGTGAACTGAATGGTCAAGCTGACGGAGGCACTCGCCGGCTGTATCTTTGACAAAATCGATATCTATATCTTTTGCAAAATCCGGACAACTTACCATTGCCTGCGGATCGGTCTGCAAAAGCAGAAGCGACCGCGTCCTTGCCGAAAGATGCGAATTTTCATCTAACTGTTCGGAAATAGCCGAGATGG
>DAOVIC010000041.1 GCA_030671565.1 Anaerohalosphaeraceae bacterium | reverse complement strand
GCCTTGGTGCATTGCTCAAGACGCAAACGGACCGCGAAATAGCATTGCAGGAGCAGGCAACATTTGAGGTGCAGCAACAGGCTGCCGAAATTGAAAAGGCCCTTAAAAAGACGAAGCAGGAAGCTGAAGAAGAAATACGCCTTGCAACGGCTGCGTACGCGGTTAAGATCGCAGACGAAGAGAAAAAACAAATACTTATCCAGGCCGAGGCAGAAGCAGAACAGATCAAGATCGTCGCTCAGGCAAAGGCAGATGCTTACCGGTTGATCGTCGAGGCGATCGGACAGGAAAACGCCGCCCTGATAGAGATCATGAAGCTTGTCGCCGAAAATAATATCCAGATAACGCCTGAAGTAATGGTAGGCGGATCCGGCAAAGACGGCATGACAGACGCACTGATGGGCACGATCCTGCGTGAGAAGATATCCGCGGGAAGCAAAGGCACGAAATAGCAAACGACCTTAAACACATCAAAGCCCCCCTGCCGAACGGTTTGGGGGCTTTTTTTATGCGCAATATTTGCATGTTACGAGAGTACGACCAAAAAACGATCACTTGAAATCTTCGGGGGCGTACTGTGTTTCGAATTTTGTCCCGCCATGACGCAATGCTTCAAGGTCCGCTTCGTTTACCCTGCCGTGAATAAACTGCTGAACGACCGAATGCGGATGATTGCGAATATGATCAGCGTCACCTTCGGCGATGATCTTGCCATCGTAGAGCACGATAATGTGATCGGCGATCTTGTAGGCGCTTTTCATGTCGTGAGTGACGACGACACTGGTAACCTTAAGTTCGCGTTGCAGCTTTAAGATCAACTCATTGATAACATCGGAATAGATCGGATCCAGCCCCGTCGTCGGTTCGTCATAGAGAATGACATGCGGGTCCATCGCGATCGCGCGAGCAAGTGCTACCCTTTTCCGCTGACCGCCGGACAGCGAAGCTGGAAAATGGTTTTGAAAACCATCCATACCCACCATCGCAAGCTTAACCTTTACAAGTTCACCGATGGCCTTCCAGTCCTTGATCTTTTTATGCTCCTTGATAGGAAAAATGATATTCTCGTAGACAGTGAGGCTGTCGAAAAGTGCCCCGCCCTGAAAAAGAAATCCGTATTGAGCGCGTATCGGCGACAATTGTCGTTCGTTAAACTCATCGATTCGCTGCCCGCGAAAATAGATTTCGCCCAAAGTAGGCCTTTCCAGGACGATCATGTGTTTCATAAGAACGGTTTTTCCGCAACCGCTGGGACCGATGATGACCGTAGTCTTGCCCTTTTCCGCCGTCATCGAAATATCTTCCAGAACCACACGCCCGTCAAAGGCCTTGGTCAGGTTCTTTACTGCAATAACACCGTTTTCGTTTTGCATATATCGGTTGTATCCTTTTCAGATAATACTAGAGGAGCGGAGTAAGTGTCCAGAATGTATTGTAGATCGCTTTTGCGACCAGTGCAAACGCGAAGTTAAGAGCGAGGATAGAAATAAAACTGCCCACGAAAGCCTCGGTACATGCTTCGCCTACTCCCTGTGCACCTTCGCGACATGTAAAACCCTTGTAGCAGCTTATCAAAGCGATCACACCGCCAAAAAAGAATCCTTTGATAACGCCAAGATTGACATCCCACATCTCAACACCTTGTGCGCTGTATTCCCAGTACGCAGCACTGTTAATATCAAGCTGGATAACGCTGACAAAATAACCTCCAAGGATACCCAACATGTCCGCATAGATAATAAGGAAAGGCGTAAGGAAAAGACACGCCAGAATACGCGGCGCGACCAGATGTTTTATCGGATTGCTTCCCATGCTCCGAACTGCCGATATCTGCTCGGTAACATTCATCGTCCCAAGCTCTGCCGTAAGAGCCCCCCCAACCCTTCCTGCAAGCATCACCGCCGCGAGAACCGGCCCAAGTTCCTTCACTACAGATATATTGATCAGAACGCCCAGACGTTCTTCCAACCCCATACCTGCCAGCTGGTCATAAGCATTCACCGCAAGGACCATACCTACAAACGCGCCGGTGACCATGATGACAGGTACACTGTGGACTCCGATAAGGTTCATCTGGTTCCATATCAAGGGATAGGTTTTGGGCTGAAAGAGCGAAGAGACGCACGATACCGCGCAGCGGCCACCGAATCTGGCAAACTTGCCGGCATTATGAATCTTATTAATGGTAATCGCACCTATAATTTCGAGCACAGCGTCCCTTTCAACCTGTTCTGATTCTGACGTGCTAAGATCGCCCAAGGCGGCCTCGCAGAGTCACTATTAAGCACTCTGAATAACTTACAATTTAACCGTTACGCATAGCCGTAACATACCGGCGAACAGCTTTTCAGAACACCCTATTTAAATATCGGTGTTTTGCTCGCTCCCTTTGAAAAAGAATTTTTGAGCACTCTGAAAAATTTACAATTTAACCGTTACGTATGACCAAATCTACCGGCAAATGGTTTTTTGCCGCAGGCGAACAGTTTTTCAGAATCCCCTTCTGAAGTACCTCTCACACCGATCCGCTGCAAAAAATACACTCAAATACCCGGATAAGATCGATGCGTCACAATTAAAAATTCTTTTTTTATAATGGCCGGAACACCTTGACATTTCATTTTATAGGGCCTTAAAAACACCTTCTCGCGTAAACCCTGCAAATACATACCGTTACAACACTTTCATCTATTTACCTGAAATTGCCCCGCTTACGCAAACTACCTATTTTAACTAAAGATTTTTCTATCCCGTTCCCGATAGCATAGTTACCTGTGCTACGTATGTTGCCTAGATTAACAAAGGTGGTAGAAAAAAAAGAGCGAGATAGGTAAATAGGTAAGGTTAATAAAAGAGTAATTTTGATTTTTTAATAGATGGAGATATAGAGATGGTTAAAGAACATGTACTGGACCGTTACCTCAGTGGACTTCTTGATGGCAATCGGGGCTATTGCAGGACTGTGATCGAAGAAGCCCTTCAGAGCGGTGTTCCCGCCAACCAGGTATATATGGATCTGATCTGGCCCATTATGAACGAAGTTGATCGCCTTTACCGTCGGGACATTATCAGTTCCGCCCAGGAATCCTTCGCAACCAGGATCAACCGCATGATCGTTGACCAGCTCCAGAACAAACTGCCCAGAAAGCCCCTCCTTGAGAAAAAAATCGTCGTCTCCAGCTCTGCAAGCGAGCAAGGCGAACTTGGCGCCCAGATGATCTCTGATCTATTCGAAAGCAACGGATGGGAAGTGAGATTTCTCGGAAGCAGCGTCAACAATGACGACATAGCCGAATTCGTACAGAGCTATCAGCCCTCCATGCTGGTTATATACGGAATGCAGGCAAAGAAGGCTCCGGACGTAAGACAGCTGATTGACAAGCTCAAAACGATAAACGCATGCCCACAGATGCAGATAATGCTTTCAGGCGGCGTTTTTGACCGTGCAGAGGGCCTCTGGGAAGAAATCGGAGCGGATCTTTACGCACCAACCCCGGACGAAGCCGTTCGCATCGCAAATTCTGACAACCAGGAGCTTCCCACTCCGCGCAGGACGATCAATAAGAGAAAAAGAAAAAAGGAAGCTACCATTCCAACAGATTCGACTGAGACGGAACCTAAAGCACCCCAGAGCGCAGGGACAGCGGAAAAAGCAGAAGCCCACGCATGAAATATCTGCTCCGTTTAGAGCCAAAACGATTTTGAACGGTTTTTTGGGTAAAAATAAGTTGTAACGCTTCAAGGATAGCGGTATTCTAGGCGTTTCTGTAAAATTGACGGTCAAAATATAAGAAGGTGCGGAAAATTAAATATGATCCTTACACAAATCCTCCAGCCGACCTGTGTTAAAGTACCCCTCGAAGGGGGCGATAAAGACAGTGCCATAACTGAGCTTGTTGATCTACTTGCAGCAAGCAGTCAATTGAATGACAGAGATTGTGTCCTTGAAGCAGTTCTGGTAAGAGAGCAGACGCGAAGCACAGGAATAGGATCAGCGATCGCGGTGCCCCACGGAAAATGTAACGGAGTTGACGAACTGGTAATGGCTATCGGAATCGCAAAAAAACCGATAGAGTTTGACAGCATCGACGGAAAACCCGTTTCTATCATCGTACTTCTTGCAAGCCCGATAGACCGAACCGGACCACACATCCAGGCACTGGCAAGGATAAGCAGGATGATGCTTGATGAAGATTTCAAGCAAAAGCTCCAAAACGCAGACTCACCGGAAGAGCTATACGAATTGATAAGCAAAAAAGAAGCTGAATAGCCTTATCACACCAATCGTAACTTTCAA
Organism: Anaerohalosphaeraceae bacterium; assembly: GCA_030671565.1. The sequence continues at coordinate 7,427 of DAOVIC010000041.1, read as the reverse complement.
CGCGGAAACTTATCGCCCCAAATGGTACTACTCCGCCGCTATATCGGCTTCGACCTCATTTTCGATCTTCTCAAGCTCCGATGCCACATTAGAAGCGTCGATCTCCTTCTCCGCTTCGGTCTTGTACTCTTCCTGGGATTTAACTTCCACAGAAATTTCCGCATCGGGCGAATCCTTCTCACACCCGCTGCACCACAGTACACACCCGATCGCTACCAACAATAACAGTACATTTCTACGCATAATATCACCTCGTAAATACTAACACATAAAATTGTAATTATTCGTTTTGATCTACATCATCGCCTGCTTCTCCGGGCTTTTCGTTATCGCCGTCAACCTTTCTGCCTTCTATGGACCTTTTCGCTTTTTCCTGCCTGCCAAGCATCTGTTGATGTTTACGGCCGAACCTGCTCCGTTCCTTTTGCATTAAACTGTTGACCCTTTTGACCATTTTCGAGTCACCCTTTTTGGTTGCCAGTTCCCTGATCCGCTCAAGACGTGCCTGCCTGGACTTGTGCTTCTCCTGCTCGTGAACAAACTGTTTATCGACCGCACTTAATCGCTGGCCACGCCCCTTACCCTTTGCCGACGCTTCTTCACTCTTTCCCTTAGCTCCCCCACCAGCATCCCTTCCTCTGGTCTTTACAGCCTCAGCATTCCTACCTTTGCTCTTTGCAGCCTCAGCACTTCTTTCCCGGGCCTTTGTGGCTTCGGCACTTCTCTCCCTGGTCTTTGTGGCCTCAGCATTTCTCTCCCTGGTCCTTGTAGCCTCTGATTCGTTCTCTTGAGTTCTGGTCCTGTTTGTCGTCGATCCTCCTCTTCCACCGCCACCGCCGCCTCTTCCACCACCGCTACCGCCGCCACCTCTTCCACCGCCGCTACCGCCGCCGCCCTTGGCAATAACCGCTCCACAGGACCACAGAACAATAACCGCAGATATGAATATCATCCCCAAAACACGTTTTCTAAGCTTCATCGTACAGACCTTTCAAAATCAAACCGGCTTCCAGTTAATCGGATATATACCTGTTATCACTCCAAAAACTATTTGTCAAGCCCAATCCAAACAAAAACCGCCGCTAACTTGCCAGTAAAGCGACGGTCTCTATATATTACTCAAATTGACCATCGGTCAATTTCAGTTATTTGCCTGTGCGCCTGATTCCCACATGATCATTCCCGGCTCGTATTGCTCGACCAGGTCTGAATGCTTCGGCAGGACACGCAACGCAAAACCGTGCTTACCCGAAGCTCTACACGGAATAGTACCTGCAAAAACCGCAAGAGAGTCTTTTTCATCTGCATGATCGAACTGCATTCGCGCCACCTGCCCATCCAGTATCTCGCCTTCCGAATCGACAGTACCATAATATATCTCAACGGCAACATCATCCGGCGTAAGTTTGCCAAGCTTCACCTTCCCGACAACCTTCAAAGAGTTCCCAACCCGAAGCTGCGGCTGATTCACATGCAGCTTGCGCGACTTGCCTTCATTATCCATCTGGATATCGACGTCTTCGATAGAAATATCCTGCCACGCGTTACGCACATCGGTCTTCCACATCGAAAGCGCCCTGACCCGCGCCATCGCAGACGCCGTAAGATAACGCCACTTGTTCGCTGCCGGGCTATAAAACTTCCTGGTATACTCGGCCACCATCCTGTTCGTGTTGAACCGCGGCGCACACCATTTCACCGTATTTTTCATTCGCTTGATCCAGTTGCGTGGAAGACCGTCACGGGACCTCGTATAGAACAAAGGAACCACTTCGTTTTCCAGCAGATTGAATATCGCGTTTGACTCGACCGCATCCTGATATCCCAGATCGTCATACTCTTCGCCGGCACCGATGATCCAGCCGCCATCAGGCGTATAACCTTCGCACCACCAACCGTCAAGCGTACTCATATTCAGCACACCGTTGATCGCAGCCTTCATACCGCTGGTACCGCTGGCCTCCATAGGCCTTCGCGGATTATTAAGCCAAACATCGACACCCTGAACAAGATAGCGGGCAACATCTATATCATAATCTTCGATCAAAATAATTTTCCGACGAATACCCTGCTGCTTAGCAAAGTGTATGATCTGCCGGATGATCTCTTTGCCCGCAACATCCCTCGGATGAGCCTTACCTGCAAAGACAAACTGGACGGGCTTTTCAGTATCCGACAAAAGCCGGATAAGCCTCTCAGGGTCTTTCATAAGCAGGTTACCCCGCTTATACGTCGCGAACCTGCGTGCAAAACCTATAGTAAGAGCTTCAGGGTTAAGCACTTCGTCGGCCCAGTTAAGCTCAGTATGAAACGCGCCGCGCCGCTGCATCTGACGTTTCAGCCGCTTCCTCGCAAAACCGACAAGCCTTTCCTTGCCACGCTGATGCGTACGCCAGTATTCCTCATCAGGAACCTGATCAAGATTCTGCCACAACGACTTGTCGATGATCTCGTCCGACCAGTTAGCACCGAGATACCTTTCGAAAAGCTGGTTCATCTCACCGCTAAGCCACGTCTTCGCATGAACACCGTTTGTAACAGACTTGATCGGAACTTCATTGATCGGCAGATCCGGCCACAGCTTCGCCCATATCTTCCGAGACACTTCACCGTGAAGCTGGCTGACGCCGTTACGGTGAGAACTCAAACGTATCGCAAGCACCGGCATCTTGAAAGGTTCGTTTTCATCGTCCGGATCTTTTCGGCCAAGAGACAAAAACTGCTTCCGATTGATACCAAGCTTACCGTAATAATGACCGAAATACTTATCCACCAGCTCGACCGAGAACTCGTCGCTCCCTGCCGCAACCGGAGTATGAACCGTAAACACATTGCTTGCTCTGGCAGCTTCGGCAGCTTCTTCAAAAGTCATGGATTTGCTGCTTCTAAGCTCCCTGACTCTCTCGAGCCCCATAAATGCCGCGTGACCTTCGTTCATATGACAAACGGTAGGTTCAAGATTCAACGCACGAAGCACCTTATACCCGCCTATACCAAGGATGATCTCCTGGCATATACGCATTTCAACATCGCCGCCGTAAAGAGAGCTGGTAATAAGCCTGTCCTGCGGAGAGTTCGCCGGAAGGTTACTGTCCAGCAGATACAACGGAACTCGTCCAACTGTTACTTTCCATATCTGGCAGATCACGTTTCGTTGAGGGAACTGAACGCTGATAGTAAGCGGCCTCTTGCTTTTCTTCCTCACAAGTTCGATTGGCATATTGTGAAAATCATTATCGATATAATGTTCCTGCTGCCAACCGTCCGTATTCAGATACTGCCGGAAGTAACCCTTTTGATAAAGCAATCCGATACCGATGACCGGAACCCCAAGATCGGACGCGCTCTTAAGGTGATCGCCGGCAAGTATGCCAAGACCGCCGGAATATATCGGCAGACACTCATGGATACCAAATTCCGCGCTGAAGTATGCGATCACAGGTTTGCTGTCCTTCGAGTAAACCCGGTCATACCACGTAGGCATTTTAAGATGTTCTCGCAGCTTTTCCGCCGCCTGGTTCAGCTGGTAAACAAACCCTTCGTTTTTGGAAAGGTCCTCAAGCCTGGCCTGCGAAACCGTACCCAGCATCTTAACCGGGTTATGTCCGCACTGCGTCCAAAGATTAGGATCGATCCGTTTAAACAGATCGACATATTCAGAGTTCCAGGCCCAGAACATATTTTTGGTTATATATTCCAACTCTTGCAGCGACTCGGGCAACGTCGGTTTTACCGTGAAGGTTCTTACCTTCTGCATAATTTCATTCCTAAAACAAACATACCTATCCATATAATCCGACTGAAAACGCTAGACTGATAGCCCATTCATCGACACATACACCCAAGCCCTTAAGCTGAAAAAAACCGTTTTATGGCGCCCAATTAAGCAATTACTTCCGGTTATCGGACCGGAAAACGCATTATGGGCAACGAAAAACAAACTGACTAAACTGGTAACAACAAAAGCAGAAAAGCACTCGCAAAGGTCACACTTGGGGCTACAAAGCAATATTTTTACAAGTTTAACATCAAATCATGGCTTTTTTGATATTCTTGAAGCTTGATACTTGCCCAAATACCCCAATTCTATTATTATTTGACGTTTCGTGGACCCGTGCATCTAGAGGCGGATAACGGTAATTGTCATGGCAAAATATGCTTTAAGGAGACAAAAAACGTGGCGTCAATTAAAGATATTCGCAATGTTGTATTCCTGGGCCACGGCGGTGCAGGAAAAACATCACTGGTAGAAGCAATCCTCCACAAAACCGGAAAAACCAACCGTCTGGGATCGGTAGACGACAAATCCACTGTCTGCGACTATGACGACGAAGAAAAACAGCGAGGAAATTCCATCACTTCATCGCTGGCATACACAGAACACGCAGGTAAGACCATAAACATGGTTGACACACCGGGATACCCCGATTTTATCGGAGGTGCACTGCAATCAATACCCGCAGGTGACGCAAAGATCATAGTCATCAGCGCTGCCGCCGGCATCGAAGTAAACACTCGCAAATTATTCGCCGCCGCAACAAACGCCAAGAAGCCCAGGATCATAGTCATCAACAAAATAGATGCCGAAAACATCGACCTCGCCGGCCAGGTAAGCAACATTCAGGAAACATTCGGCTCACAGTGCAAATGTGCCAACCTCCCTAACGATGACAAGTCCGCAGTGATAGACTGTATCGCAAACGACTCCGGATCGTCAGGCGTAATGGACGTCGCCGAAGCGAATACCGAACTCATCGAAAGCGCCATCGAAGCTGACGACGATGTAATGGAAAGCTATCTCTCCGGAGAGGCGATCACACCGGAACAGATCGCAACCGTCTTCGTAAAGGCTTTAAAGGAAGGCACCATCGTACCGATAGTCTTTACCGATTCCAAAAACGAAGTCGGAATAACCGAACTGCTCGACCTGATTGTAAAGTGCGTCCCTTCACCGGAAGACGCCGAACAGGCACGTCTGATAGACGGCGAAAATGAAACACTGATCAAAGCCGACCCCAACGCACCGCTCGCAGGACAGGTCTTCCGCGTCGTTTTCGATGCTAAAAGCAATATGAAGTACGCATCCATAAGGATATTCAGCGGCAAGCTCACTCCAGGCACTAACCTTTTGATCAACGACATGAAAAAGGGGCTAAGACCCGGACATCCGCTTAAGATGCAGGGCGGAGAAACAACAGAAGTCGAAGAAGGGATCGCCGGCGACCTCATAACACTGGCAAAGATCGACGAACTAAAGATCGGCGACCTCGTACACGACGGTTCCATGGCGGGCAAGTTCCCAATGCCACCGTTCCCTAAGCCTATGTATTCGCTGGCCATCGAACCGGCAAGCCGCGGCGACGAAAACAAGATCAGCGCCGCCATCGACAAGCTTTGCGATGAAGACGTATGCTTCAAGGTCGAAATGAACAAGCAGACAAAAGAACGCGTCATGAGCGGACTGGGTGACCTCCATTTACGGGTAATGCTCGCAAAAATGGAACACCGATACAAAGTAAGCCTGATTACAAAACAACCCAAGATCCCGTACCGCGAAACAATCATAGGAAAAGCCGATGGCCACTACCGACACAAAAAGCAGTCAGGCGGTGCTGGACAGTTCGGCGAAGTATATCTGCGTATAGAACCGGCAGAACGCGATTCGGACCCGTCCCTGGAATACTCATGGGACATCTTCGGAGGTTCGATACCGGGGCAGTTCGAACCGGCAGTGCTTAAGGGTATAAAAGATGTAATGTCAACCGGCGTCGTCGCTGGATGCCCGATGCAGGACATTAAAGTTTCGGTGTACGATGGTAAGTATCACGCGGTAGACTCCAAGGAAGTAGCATTTAGAGCTGCCGGAAAAGGCGCTTTCATCGACGCTGTCAAAAAAGCAAAGCCCGCACTGCTCGAACCTATCGTAAACATGGAAGTAACGTGCCCGGCAGATAACATGGGTGACATCACAGGAGACCTCGCAGGACGTCGCGGAAGAATTGAAGGGCAGGACATGCTCGCTGGAAACATGGTCATCATCAAGGCACAGGTTCCGCTTTCAGAGGTAACCCAGTACAACAGCCAGCTAAAAAGTGTAACAGGCGGACAGGGAAGCTACTCAATGGAACTGAGCCACTACGAACCGATCCCGCCAAACGTACAACAGCAAATAGTAGCTGCACACGAAGCTGAGAAAAACAAAGACTAATAACTGAGCACACTGAATAACTTACAATTAAACCTTTACAAACAGCCGTAAGCTACCGGCAAATGCTTTTTTTGCCGCAGGCGAACAGTTTTTCAGAATGCCCAACTATAAAAGCCCGGAAAGATAACATCTCCGGGCTTTTTTTGTAAAATGCTGAGAACCACAAAACCCCCTCAGCCGCCAAGCGACTGCACTTCTTTTAAAACTTCAAAATTGAATATCCCGTGTTGAGTGTTGGTTATTCAGCTTCTTCATATAAAAACACCTCCTCAATCCCAACACCAAAAGCCTTGGCAATACGAAACGCCAAAGGCAGCGACGGAGCATATTTACCAGACTCGATCGCAAATATAGTCTGACGAGTAACACCAGCCTTATCAGCAAGTTCCTGCTGAGTCATCTCACCACGCTCAAAACGAAAACGACGAATATGATTTCTAAGATTATTCTCCGCCATCGTCCCCTCCCCTGCCATACTGAACAAGAATTGCTACCGAACATACAATTTTCATAAACAGAGCTCCTCCAATAGCCATCAGCGGCAAGGTTATCGTCGGAACAGAACTCCTTGGTCCCATCCCCATGAGAATATGCACTGCAAAACTGGATACAAAAAAAACTATCCAGAAGGTTTTATAGGCAAATGACACCGCTCTTTTCACAATAAAAGTATCACGCTCATCGCAGACAACAGTATCCTCACCCTGCGGCTTTTTAAACAAAAAAGGCTTAAACTTTAAGAGTAGTAAAATCGCTATAAACCAAAATCCGACCGTCGAATAACCTCTCATATGAACTTCTATTGCAATCGCAGTTGAGGTAATGATAATTGTTGTGATTATGACGATCAAATTTAACCACGCTAATTTTTGATATCTATTCATGACCACCACCTCCTTTGCCATATAAAATAATTGTTGTTGACGAGTGTACGACCATCGTCAGCAAGAACGATGCATACAACAAGGCACACAATACATAGACTTTTACGTTTCCATCCGGGCCCATCAAAAACCAGCTCGCGATACAACCGGCAAGCAAAAGTCCCCACAGCAAAAAATAATCAACGACCAAAACACGTTTGCTAATAAAATTGTCGCGCTCGTCAAAGTCGATTTTGCAAAGCTTTTGTTTTCGATAGAAGACAACCGATGTAATTGCCAGCAAAGCGAACACAATTACAAATCCTATGGTATTTAAAATTTTTGGAATATACCCG
>DAOVIC010000179.1 GCA_030671565.1 Anaerohalosphaeraceae bacterium | reverse complement strand
GTCGTTGCAACCGAAGGTGACGAGAATATCAAGCAGTATGCCGATCACCTGATAACGGTTCCGGATACGGACGAAAAGCTTCAGCCGATACTGAACGTGATCCCCTTGCAGATCCTTGCTTATCATGCGGCGGTTCTTCGCGGACATGACGTGGACAAGCCAAGAAATCTGGCCAAAAGCGTAACTGTGGAATAGCGCCGTGATCTCAATCGCAAAAGCATTTGACAATACGATAAGATTTCGATATAATTGCATAGGACATACGTTTTTGAGCACCTAAAAGCGTATTTTTTACCAAATCACCGGTCAATATTATTTTGGTAGGGAGATTTGCGATGACTGCTCCAATTGCAGGAATGTGTTGTGCCAATTGTGCATTTTTCGAGCGTACCAACGAGGGGTATGGGGAGTGCAGGCGACATGCTCCCCAGCCAAATGCGTGTGCATTCGTTACGAAAACCGAAGCTATCGGGACGGTGAAGACCGATATTCACTGGCCTAAAGTTTATAACAGTAACTGGTGCGGTCAGTTCGACATCCACAAAAAAACGCAAATGAAAAGCACCACGAAACCAGCTGCGGTACATAAGCCCCAGGATAAACCGGCCAAAGGCGAAGATGTTCTGACGCTAAAGCCGGTTGAGCCTCCGCCTCCGCCGCGACCTCCGGAACTGAAGATATAACGAGGCTCCGAAGGTTTGGTGTTATTATTTACAGCAAAGGCCCGTTGAGGCGTTAGCGTGTTTTTTTCTTTGAGGGCGCTCTTTTTATCGTTTTTTTGACGGTTTTTTTCGCGGGGCTCTTTAGTATTTTCATTGCCCTTTTTACGTCTGCGACTTTTAGTATTCCGGTTGTTCTTCCTCCTCGTGCTCCTGCTGTACAGTATGCGTATGAAACGTTTATGTGGGCTCTTGCGAGTTTTTGTGTGACGTCTGCGAAAGCGCCTGCTTTGTTGGGAAGATTGACGCAGAGTACGTCGGTCTCGTTGAAAGTGACATTTAATTTTTCCAGGAGCTTTCGTACCTGTTCGCGTGATTTCCCTACAACTCTGAGCACTCCATGCTCGACCGAATCCATTACGGTAAGTGCGAGTATGTTTATTTTTGCTTTTGCAAATTCCTCGAGGATATTAGCCAGGATGCCGGGTTTGTTTACCATGAAAACTGAAAACTGTGTCTCGATATGCATTTGCGTACCCTTTCATTGAAGCAATTATTATACGTCGGCTAGTGCATTTAAGGCGGAAGCTTTGTCTTCGTAAAAAGTAAATATTTTGTCCAGATTGGTTATTCTAAAGACTCTGTTTAGCTGAGGATTTATACCGCATATATAGAGCGGAGCACCGTAATTGCGAAGGCGTTTCCATGTGTCGACAAGCAGTCCGAGTACCTGTGAGGAGAAGAATTTTACACCGACAAAATCGACTATTACCGCCTTTGGTTTGCTTTCTTCGAGGTATTGCCTGAGTCGGTTTGCAGTATTGTCTATATCGTTAGTCCCGCTTATGGAAGGGACAAGGAAGGAGACAACGGCGACGCCCGCTTCTTCGACAATTTTGATTATCTCCTCGTGTTTCATAAAGCGACATTTTCTTCAATTTAAAAATAAATCACTTCAATATTATACCAAGAAAACGGTTGTTTTTCAAGTTTTTTTATCATATTGGTCATGGCTGCGCCTTCCAGCAGGCGGCTAGATGTTCCGGGCCGGTGCCTTTTTGGGCCAGCTTTTGGGTTTCGAGCGAGCATCGTTTTTCGGCGACGGGGCACCTCGGGTGGAATGGGCATCCTGAGGGCGGATTTGAGGGGGATGGAACCTCTCCTTTGAGGGGGATTCGCTCGCTTTTTCGATGCGGGTCCGGCTGAGGTATCGCGCTCATTAGTGCCTTTGTATATGGATGAAGGGGGTTTGCGTAGAGCTCGTCGCTTGAGGTGTATTCTACGATCCTTCCGAGGTACATAACTGCGACGTAATCGCTGATGTGCTTAACAACGGCGAGGTCGTGGGCGATGAAAAGGTACGTAAGCTGCATTTGACGCTGGAGGTCCTGGAGAAGGTTAATTATCTGGGACTGTATCGAGACGTCGAGCGCGCTTACCGGTTCGTCGCAGATGATGAATTTGGGGCTTAGGGCAAGTGCCCTTGCGATGCCGATTCGCTGACGCTGGCCGCCGGAGAATTCGTGCGGGTACCGGCTTGCGTGATGTTTTGAGAGGCCGACTCTTTCGAGGATATCGGCAACTTGTTCTCTTTGCCTGCGTCCTGTTGTGATCTTATGGACGATGAGGGATTCGCCTACGATATTTCCGATGGTCATCCGCGGGTTCAGGGAACCGTAGGGGTCCTGGAAGATCATCTGGACCTGCCTGCGAAGTGCTCTTAGTTGTTCGGTCTTCGTTGAAAAGACATCCTGATCGTCAAATGTAAATTTTCCTTGTGTCTGGTTTATGAGCCTTAGCATTGTTCGGCCCACGGTTGTTTTTCCGCATCCGCTTTCGCCGACGAGTCCGAGGGTTTTTCCGGATTCTATCCTGAAGCTTACACCGTCGACGGCTTTTACGTGTCCGACGGTTTTTTTGAACAGACCGCGGCGGATCGGGAAATACGTTTTAAGATCCCTGACCTCAACCAGATATTTTTTTGTGTTTTCCATATTCTGCTTCGTATTGTTTGAACTCTTCGTCGGTTTCGTATCCGTGGGAATACCAGCACGCTACGCATCGGTTTGGTTTCACTTCTCTAAGCTTCGGTTCTGTATTTATGCATCTTGGGTCGTCGGATCCTATCGGGCAACGCGGGTGGAACTTGCAGCCCGATGGGAAGCAGAGCGGGTCTGGGACCGAACCGCCTATTACTTCGAGTCGTTCATGCGTTGCACCGATTTTTGGAAGCGAACGCAGGAGTCCGCGGGTAT
>DAOVIC010000010.1 GCA_030671565.1 Anaerohalosphaeraceae bacterium | reverse complement strand
GCCGTCTCATCATCTTCACCAAGCTTATACCGGTCTCTAAAAAACGTATACTCGTCCAAAGAATCCATCGTCTGTACCTGGCCTTTGCCAGCCTTGACTATCTGACCGAGTTGAAACAACGAGTTGGTCACGACAACGACATCGTCTATCGTCGCCATATACGAACAAACCACCCTGCCCGGCGAAACAACTCCCTTGTACTCAACGCCGTCAACGCTACCGGCAACCCTTTTGGCACCTGGTATTTCCTTCAAAGCCTTTTTTTGGTCACTGGCAATGTAGTTCCTCACCAGACTGGAAATCCTTGCATCGAACATTACCGCCTTGTCTGAACCTGTTGGAAGATACGGATCAGAACCGGTATAAGCTACTCCGGCAATTGTCGTAGAGCCGAATATCCGAACCATCTTATCGAGTGAAATACAGAGTTGTCTTTCATACCTGATCTTTATCTCGGCATTTTCGGCGCGGGGAACTGCCAGCCGCAAAAACGGCGAACTGCTCTCTTCCAATTCGTCAAGCAGCGTCATCATCGCATTAAAAGTCGGAAAAAAGACCGCATACTGATCGGCAGGTATCAAACGTGCCAGCCTGTCTTTAGCCGGATTTTTGCCGGATATTAACGGGGACCAGTCGATCTCATTGACAGTGACCCCTTCAATGGAATTGACATCGATCAAGTCGGCTTGTTCGGATGTCACGCGAAGTTGACGGTCGAGCTGAAGGTTTTCGCTTATCGCCCTGCCGCCGCTGAATATCGCAAACGTCCTCTCAAGCTGCGATTGCCTGGCAGGCCTTGTACGCCCGGCGTTTCCGTCATCCGCCGCTTTACCGCTAAGTTCTATCTGCACCTGGCGTATCTGATAACGATACCATGCTGCGCCTGCACCTCTTAAACGCAAAAGCCTTTCGTAATGTTTTTCCTTTGTATTGAGGAAATTTCTTCTGGCAAATTCCTGATCCTGCTCGACACTGTCAAGCGAAAACTCCAAACGTTCCATTCCTGAAAAATCCGCCCTTGGCAAATACAAGACACCGGAAGGCGTGCCGGACTTCTGTGTTCGGATCGCCATAAAAGTATCAGCGACAAGGTTCGATATGGGCCGTCTTATGTTCCAGTTACGCGTCCTTCTCTCCGGCTCATATCTCAGGTATATTTCTTCCCCGTTGCTGCCAACAGCATAGGGCTGAACATAATTTTCTATGTTCGACCGCATTGACCGGTCAATATTCCTTAGCGACTGGTCAACCGAAGCCGAAACCGGTAATTCGCCATTGTCGATCCTTAGCTTGCTTAACGAAACATAATAATAAACGTCATCGCCGAAAGCATTGGGAAATATTCCAAACGCACATAAAACAAACACAACCAATACAAATTTCTTAACCATTTCCACTCCCTTATTAATTAACCTCTGTCATGTTGTTTGGTCTTCGATACCCATTCCCGCAAATGCCATCTTGCGAAGCTTCATTATATCCAGCTTGCCAGAACCTAAAACCGGCATCTCATCTATCTTTATATAATTGCTTTGCCGCGGTTTCCAAATATTCGGCAAATCGCTGTTTGTAATAATTTCATGCAGTTTTTCCGGGTCGCCTGCTTCATCAAGGTACAGGACCACAAGCTCCTCGCCCTTCTTTTCATCGGGAACACCGGTAACCGCCACAATATGTTCATGCGTGGAAAGCCCCTTGAGATAAGCTTCCTCTATGCCAACGTGCGGAACCATCTCTCCGCCGATCTTGCTGAAACGGCTGAGCCGATCCTTGATAGTTACAAAACCGTCCTCGTCGATACTGGCGACATCACCGGTATCGTACCAGCCGTCACTGAGCACTTTCTTTGTCATCTCAGGCATATCAAGATAACCGGCCATCACGTTGGGCCCCTTGACCTTCAACAGACCGACCTGATCTACATCCAGAAGTTCGCCCGTTTCCAGGTCCTCGACCTTAGCCGCAACACCGGGTAAGGGATGGCCAACAGTACCGCATTTGGCGCCTACCTGATAAACACCTTCGATATTTATATCCGGAACATTCAGCGTTGCAACCGGAGAAAGCTCTGTTGCGCCATAACCTTCGAGCAATTTTATACCGAATTTTTTCGCGAACGAATCCGACAGCTTCTGCTTTAGCTTTTCGGCGCCGGCTACTACCTGGCGAAAACTGGCAAAATCTTCTCTGTCAATACGCCTGACATATCCTATAAGAAATGTCGGAGGGGCAAAAAGCAAAGTCGATTTGTTCTTACGGACACACTCGCCTACGGTTTTGGCATCGATGGGATTTGCTATATATGTCGCAGAGACTCCCGTCGTGATCGGAAGCCACAATGTACACGTAAAACCGAGGCTGTGGAAAAACGGCAGAACTGCACAAAGGTCGTCATTAGTCTGAATCCTGAATACCAACCGCATAGATTCGATATTTGACAGGATATTATGATGGCTGAGCATTATGCCTTTCGGATGGCCCGTACTGCCCGAAGAAAAAATAATCGTAGCGATCTCGTCACCACGGTTACTTTTTGCACATGCGAGCAATTTTTTAGGGACAAACATCGCCTTCAGGAACGCACTAAGCTTATCTAAGTACCCGATCTGCTTGATAATATCTTCAATAAACACCAGCCCGTCTATCTCTTCGGTTATTTTCGCCTTTTCAAGAAAAGTTCGCGACGATATAACGCACTTGATATCACATTGCGAAATCGAAGATGCACGCAGCTCGGAAGATACGGTATAATTAAGATTAACGGAAATTTTGTTCAGCAATGCAATGGCAATATTGGCAAGTACGCCTCCTGCGCAAGGCGGCAGAAGTATTCCAATACAACGCTGTCCTCTGGTAATAGCTTTAAGCTTTTCACTAACCGCAAAGGCAGCGGTAAGCGCCTGTCCGTACTTTAATCTTTTTGAGGAACTGTCGGCAATGCAATGCCTCCCCCAATGCCTGCGGGCAGTACTGATGAAAGACTCTGCCAGCGATCTTCTGTTGCGTTTTAGGCCCTCAAAATAATCGCATGAAAGCTGCATTACCTCCAGGCGAATTGCACTGACAGTCGAGTGAGGCGGCATCGGATTTCCGAAATGAACCGACACGGGGTACGGAAACTTTTTGGGAAGTCCGGCAAGCAATTTGCCCCTGTAATAGCTGAAGATACTGCCCCATGCACCGCCGATATACGCCGGAACTATCGAATAATCGCTGCCCTTGATGATCCGCTGATAGCCACCCTTAAACGCCAGCAGCATTCCGTGCCGCGTGATCGCTCCTTCTGCGAATATGCACACAATATCGCCTTCGTCCATCGCCGCCCTTGCCTCTCTAAACGATGCGATAAGCTTCTTGGGGCTGTCTTTCGGAGATATCAGGATCACCTTCATCAGCTTGAATATCCACCTTAGCCAGTGCGCTTCATATATCGCTTTGTCCATCAGAAACCGGATGCGACGCTGCTGAGTAGCGCTTAAGATCACAGCATCTACCCACGAAACATGATTAGATACCAAAAGTACCCCTCCATCTTCAGGAACGTTCTCCAACCCCTCGATCTTGATCTTGTAGCATATCCGCGTAAGCAGCAGTACGAGAAAACGCACAAGAAAGTCCGGCAAAAGCACTACTGTAATTACTGTCAATACCAGCGTCATAATGCTAAGGACGATGAAGGATTGCTGCGGACTTACATTAAAAACATTCACAAACAAAATAATCAAACCGGATGCTATAAGGACGCCAACCCATCCCAGAAAACCAGATGCGGCAAGGATCTGTCCCCGTTTTTCCCCTGGGCTGCGAAGTTGTATAAACGCATGAATCGGAACAACGAACAGACCGGCGAATATACCCATAAGCAGTATCATTATTGCCGCCATAGCTCTCGACTCGCCGATAAACCCCAGCGAATACGATGTCACCGTAAGCCCTATCGAACCAAGGGGAATCAAACCGGGCTCGACCTTGCGGCCGCTTATCTTACCGGCGATGAAAGAACCGATACCAATGCCTATCGCGGCTACCACAAAAAGTCTGCCGCTTTGCATCTGGCTAAGACCAAAAACACTCATACCGTACGGGATCAGGTTGTTATAAATATATGCCCCGAGCAGCGTAAAATACGCCGACGCGAACACCGCCAGCAAAAGATCCCTCTCCCTGCGTATTTCAGCAAGCGTACGATATACGTCACGCACAAAAAAGACCGATGCTTTGCTCTTCGATCCCATTGCCGGCGTCTTCTTAACGAAAAGACCCGTAAAGAAACCCCCTATCGCTATCATCAGGCAGGCAAGGGTAACTATCGCATAGTGACCGCCGCTGATCTCGGCAAGGCCAAGACCGAACGCCGTCCCCCCAACTATCGCAAGATAGGTAAAACCCTCGAGAAAACCGTTCGCCTTGGAAAGCTGGTCGCTGCGGACAAGTTCGGGCACGATACCATATTTCGACGGGCCGAAAAACGCACTCTGCATCGCCATCGCAAACAATACCCCGTAAAGCCCGTACCGCGTCTCAAATGCGAACGCAATGCAGGCAGCGGCCATAACCAGTATCTCGGCAACTTTCACACAAACGACGATTCTTTGCTTGCTGAAACGGTCGGCAAGCTTACCGGCAAAGGGCGTAAAAAGCAAAAACGGAATGACAAACCATATACCGGCGATAGCTACCACATTACTGACAGCATCGGCAGTCAGCCCTGCGGTCAGAAACATAATAAGCAGAAGCTTGAAAACGTTATCGTTAAACGCGCCAAGAAACTGGGTAGCATTAAGAAACCCAAAAGACCGGCTCAATCTCGTATCCAAAGCACTCATAAAAGCCTAAACTCCAAAAAACCAACAAACAGTATAACACAAAAACCCAAAACTATCTACATCCCAAAAAACTCATCCTTCGCTTTCACCCGCAAGATACTCTCCGATCTCTGCGAAGACCTTTTTCTTTAATTTCTCTTTCTCGTTGAATAGCTCGTGTTTTGCTCCTGGTATCATTACTTTCTTTGCGTTTTTGAATTTCTTTTCCAAAAACTTCGTGTTGTACCGCCAGTCTACCGTCCCGTCGGCGTCTCCCTGTATTATCAGCACCTGTCTTTCCGATTCGGAAAGGCTCTCCATTTTGGCATTCCACTTTTCCAGTGCCCTTACCCACAAAAGCGGCACCCGCTGGACGTGGAGATAATCCCTGTCGCGGTTAAACTCAAGAAACTGCTTATCCGATGTATTCCTGCGAATGACCCGCTTGACATCCTTCCTGAAAAACCAGTACAACCGGTACGTAGCCCGGACCTTTTTCCACTGGACGGGCCGAACAAGCGGCGCACAAAGCACTATCTTATCGAAAAAACCTGCCTCGCCGTCAAGCAGCTGCTGCGTAACAGGACACGTTCCGTGACTGAAAGCGACAACATGATAAGGCCCTTCAACCTTGCTCTTAACAACCTGCTCAAAAGCATCGAGGACACTGCTATACTCATCAAAATCATCGATCCGGCCTCTTGGCCCCGTCGACAAACCGTGCCCCGGCATATCATAAGCACAAACCGAATACCCGCAACTCAGCAGATACGGGATGATGTAGCCTAGCTGACCGCAGTGATTCAGGTACCCGTGCATCAGGACGACGGTCCCTTTACTTACCGGGGGACGGTAAATATGGGCGGCAATATCAAACCTACCGGACTCAAACGTGCCGAACAAATGCTCAACACCTGCGATCTTCCTCTCCGGTGAAAGCCCGTAATAATCGAAATAATAACGAATGCTTTCCGGATACTCGGCAGGTGTACTATCTGCCAGTGACATCATATCCGCCTGAATCTCGTTTAGACCAAACTTATGTTCCATAGTTCCCCTGCCTGCCATACAGTTGTAAAGAAAAAACACCCCAGCGGTCGTAAGTATAAACCCCAACAAACACTTTATCTTCCATAATCTCGTCATTTTTCGTCAATCCCTGCATTAATGTCCGTCCTTTTCAATCTCTTAATCCGAAAAAGGATTATGTTTTCTAAGCTCCTTGATAGTTTTAAGGGTTTTCTTATCAGGCTTAAAGCTCCTTATGATCAAATCCGTCACATCCACCAGTTCAGCTCCCTTTTTCTCATATACCAGATCCCATTTACTAACGATAATATCCACCCCCACCTCTTTTGCCACTTTCTGTATATCACCTTTGACATATTCCAGCAGGTCTTTAACAGATTCAGTACCGAATCCCTGCCTGTGTATCATCTCTTGCCGAGCCTCACCCCAGGCTTGAAGTTCTTTTACTTTTTCGGTATCACCTGCTTCCTTGGCCTTTTTGTGCTCTGCCATCTTTTCCTGAAGCATTTTTTCGTTCATCGGGCCACGTGCATAGGCAACCGCAACCGCCCGCGAATCAAACACCCCAACTACCAGACCATCGCCAGCCGTCTTTTTAATCGGTTTACCCGCAGCAAACAACACGCACCCACTCAAAACAACAACACAAACAACACAGATCACAACATTTCGCCTTTTCATTTCTTCTTCCCTTCAATACAAGTTCCAAAAAACTCTTTATTTTCCGTGAATTCCGCTATTAATGTCCGTCCTTTTCAATCTCTTAATAAAAAAGACTTGCTCGCCTTTCAGAACGATATTTCATTTATTTAATACAACACTGATAGAAGAATAAGCAATAACCGTGCCAAAAAAATATATTTCGCCTAAGTCACGCACACAGCAGGACTTACGGAAATGTCACACAAAAACACAAATAGCCGACACATACCCCTATTGACATAGCATGTACCTTGCATGTACATTATATGTATGAAAACAAGAAAGCTGAGCCCGCAGGACAAGGAATTTTTCGCGCTCGTATCACGCGCGACCTTTACAAACCCATTTAGCGATCAGCGGCTTGAGATCGACCGGAAGATCTCACGGTCCAAGCCGGACGCCTCCTGGATCGAGGTCAGACCGGAAGCCATCGAAGAAGTTTCAAAACACATCGCAAAACTCGATACCGAAGGAACCGCTAAGATAAATGACTACCAAAAACCGGACCAGCTGCTCATCGAACACCTCTTCCTCTTCGACGTCTACCACCAACTCCACGAAAAATTCGACCAACTCATTATCGACCAGATCGCTTCCGGAGAAAAACCGCTGCCGGTTCCGTTCGCCCGTAACGCGATTGCCGAACTGACAAAACGAGGATTTACCCATCAACACTCGATCCAGTACTTCTCCATGTTCTACCAGATACGCCGCGCATTCTACTTCATTGAGCAAACACTCACAGGTAATTGTCCCGCTATGATAAAGCTCCGCATGAACCTCTGGAACAATATCTTCACCTACGACATCCTTCACTACGAACAATACCTCTGGGACAGGATGGAAGACTTCTCAACCCTCCTGCTCGGCCCGACCGGATGCGGAAAAGGCACCGCAGCCGCCGCCATCGGAAGAAGCGGTTTCATACCATTCGACGAAAAGAAAAACACCTTCGCCGAAAGCTTCACCGAAATATGTATCCCGATAAACCTCTCGCAGTATTCCGAATCGCTTATCGAATCCGAACTCTTCGGCCATACAAAAGGCGCCTTCACAGGCGCGGTAGCACCCCATGACGGCGTATTCTCCCTATGCGGTAAACACGGTTCGATATTCCTTGACGAGATCGGAGAGATCGGAACACAGATACAGATCAAACTCCTGCAGGTTCTCCAGGAAAGATTTTTCACTCCCGTAGGAAGCCACAAAAAGCTCTCTTTCAATGGACGCGTAATAGCAGCAACAAACCGGTCCATCGATCAGCTGCGCAAACAAGGCAAGTTCAGAGACGACTTCTACTACCGCCTGTGCTCGGACTGTATACAAGTACCGTCTCTTAAGCAAAGAATTGATGAAAACCCCGATGAACTCGACGAACTGATCCTCGTCACCACCCAGCGCATAACCGGCAAGACATCAAAGGAACTGATCCGAACTGTCACAGAAGTTATCAATAAACGACTTGGAAGAGACTACCACTGGCCCGGCAATGTACGCGAACTGGAACAATGCGTCCGACGCATCATGATCAAAAGAGACTACCAGCCAGACAACTTTAACCTCGAAAAAGACTATCACGACCAATTCCTCGCAGACATTGCCGAAGGCGATCTCGACAGCCAATCTCTACTGAGCACCTACTGCTCGCTGCTGTATGAAAAACACGGAACTTACGAAGCTGTCGCCAAAATAACGAAACTGGACCGCAGGACAGTAAAAAAACACATCGATTATTACAACAGAAAATAAACAGCGCAAAAAACCGGGCCGTCCCCCCCAAGGTTACGACCCAGTTTGCCTAATGGCAGTTAGCACATAAACAACTGTCGACCATTTCACAAAAATCATTAATGAGCCTTTCGCCATATGCCTTAGTATATTACCGCCAAACCTGAGCAATTCACTGAGTACGATAAAACTGTAGGGTTCCCTGTAATATCACCCCTCCTTCTCCAGAGGCGCCTCAAATGTCACCGTAGTACCCGTCCCATGAACAGACTCGATAGAGAGCCTGCCGCCAACATAATCAAGTCTTTCGCGAATATTAAAAAGTCCGAACCCCCCCGACTTGTTCATATTCTTTTCTTCAACATTGAATCCGACACCGTCATCCTTCACAGATATCACAATATTCTCACCTGACCGGCAAAAATCAACTCTCACATTAGATGCATTGGCATACTTGATGATATTGACCAGCGTCTCCCGAACCGCTTTGAACAACAAGATACTTATATCTTCGGCCAACGGTTTTGACTTCTCATCGGTATGTAACTCATGTTTGATATTGTCATAACCCTTGAACTGACTCATCATCAACTCAGACACACCTGCCTCAAGACCAAATCTGTAAAGAGTAGGCGAAGTAAGGTCGAAGATCAGCTCCCTTGCACACGTGACGGTCTCAAGCATTACTTCACAAATATCATCTATCGTATCGGCACTTACCCCCTCGCATGTCCCTTTACATGAACTCTTTAGTCCTTCCAGCCGCATTATCGATAGCGCTAGCGATTGACAAATATTATCATGCAAATCCGTAGCAATACGCCGCCGTTCCCGCTCTTCGACACGGGAAAGCTCGCTGGCAAGATCGCGAAGCCGCTGACGATGATCTACCATTTCATGCTCGATCCGCTTGCGCCCTGTAATATCTACAAACGAAACGAGCATCTTCGACCAGTCACGCTCACAACCGGGCGATATCGAAATACGCACTAAAGCATGGATCGTGTTTCCACACAGGTCACAATAAACATTTTCCGTCTCAAAACAAAAACTGCCATGGTAGAACTCCGCTATTACATCTGCGAAACTCTCACAAGCCTGGTCGGTAAAAGTTTTTCCGATATTATCGCAATACTCCTTGTTACTTTTTGCCTTGAACATCTCCAGCATAGCCATATTCACATCGATTACCTTCAGCATCGATATACAATGATCGATCTCCTGTGGATGTTGCGCAAAATACTCGCGGATATCCTCAATACCCAACTTTCTCAACTCGTCAATATACGCCTTAAGCTCCGAACCGTCCTCCATTTTCAACGCAACAGGGCATTCCTCAAACAGCAGGTAATAACGCATCTGATTCTCACGAAGCTGCCTTTCAGATTCCTTCGCTGCCGTAATATCACGCACTGTCTTTACAACACCTACCTTACCGCCGTCCTTACCGCTGACAACCCCGGCATGTATCATCGCAGGAAACTGCGAACCATCCTTGCGAACATGCTGCAGCTCACCTTCAAAGCGACGATTTTGACTTAGCTGCTTATCTTTTTCGTCAAGTACCGCCGCTTCCTCTGTCCCGCTGACAATCGAATAATTCTTGCCTAAAAGCTCCCCGCGACCATAACCATGCATTTCGGCAAAAGCAGTATTGATAAACCTGAAGTTGCCCACTTCATCAGTAACAGCGATACCCTCGGTACTCTGTTCAACAGCAAGGCATATCGCCCGCAACTCTTCCTCCGTTTGAGTGCGCATTGTAATATCTAACGCAGTAACAACTACATGGGACCAGCTATTTTCGTCCTCCCCGCAAAGTAAGACTTTTACTTCTGCATCTCTATAATTATTGCTGAACGTTTCCACATTCCGCTTAAAACTAAAGAACTTACTACCGCCGGCCAGCGCCTCCGCTGCACTTACCAGAAACTCTCCGGTACAGCCCCACATTACTTCATCGACAACCTTGCAAAACTCCTCCCTGCTCCCAGCGGAAAACTGCTTCATTGCCGCCTCATTAAAATCTATAAGCCGTATCTTCGACAGGCACATTTTCATCTCATCAGGATGCCTGCGAAGAAATCCCCATACATCCGTCTGCCCCGATTCGGATATCTCATCAATAAAAATCTTAAGCTCGGAGAAATCGTAATACAGCACCGGACAGGGACAACTTTCAAAGAAAAGTCGATAGCTTACATTACCCTTATCCGATTCCGGCGGATCGCCCCTCCTTAGTACCTGCTCGGTAAGGTAATTCTTTTTGCTGCTGGATGACCCTGCGGATTCGGCCCGCAAAAAATCGCTTTCGGTTTCCCTGCCACCTGTCATAATACACCTCCAATTCGGCTTTAAATACCTATGTATTACACCGCCCTGCAATTTGCGACCGAAAAACCGCCCCCCACGCACTTCCAAGTCGCCAAACCACAAAAACCTAACATCTTTAATGACAGCAACTTATAAAAACATCCCCAAGTGGATTCGAACCACTAACCTTTGCCTTCAGAGACCAAAAACAAAGCACCGTAAAGGACTGTTAAACAAAGACTTACAAAGCAGACGAAAAACTCTCTGCCATTCGCTTAGCCAGTTTACCGCAAAAGCATTCAGAATTAAAGCAAATAATTACTGTATGTCAGAACTGCCGGATCATATTCCGGAAGATATGGATTTGGAGAGTTTGAACCTTACGCAAGTTTTGAGGTTGGCTGAGCTGTGAGGGAGATAGCCGAAACAGTGTCTGACAGCTTTTGCTTTCCTGAATTAAAGGTTTATTTTTGTTATGACTTCATCGACGACTTGGTATTTTAGTGCGTCTTCTGCAGAGAAGATAAGCTCACGTTTTCCTATAGGAAGCCAATCTACAGGAACATTACAGCGAGTCCGGATAAGCTCTTCCAGGTCTTTGTTATACATTTGGACAAGCTTTTGAGGCTTGCCCTTATGTTCATGGATCAAAAATACAGACCCTTCGCATGCGTAACGCTTACCTGTTGCAGATTGACATAGAGCAAAAGCATTTGATCCGCAAAACCCAACATTGACTGTGTCGATGGGGGTATCAATGCTTTTTATTGTATTTCTGATTGCCATATATGCTGTACTCTCACCACCGCCAGAGTTAATGAGCAATTTGATAGGTTCCTGGCCAGGCTGCCTGTCAAGGTATAGAAGTTGTTCACTTATAGTCTGAGCTACGGAAAAATTTATATCTCCACTTAAAAAGATTGTTCGTCTCTGAAGAAACGGATTCTCAGGGTCAAAGGGCAATTTACCTATTTCATAGCTGCGAAATGATTTTGCAAGGCTATTAAGATTAACATTAGCTTTCATGCAACCATTGAGAAAAGTACAACATAACACCAGCAATACTGTGACCTTACGCATAATTATCCTCTTATCTGACCTTCTTCCCTAAAACTGATTCATTAAATGTGAAAAACGCGGTTTACTGTAATACAGACACAATTATAAGGGGAATGTTACAGGAAAAACAGGAATTCTTGTGTTTTTGGTCTGGATTCTTTCGCAGAGGGCTGGGGCGGGATGTAAAAAGGTGGAGGAAAAGGGCTTGTGACGTTTTCTCTTTCCACCTGTTATTTTATTCTGCTTCTATGTCTATCAGCATTTCTTCTATGTCGAACATCTGGTAATAATCGCCGTCGAGTTCGTAGAGTTGCCCGTCTGCTACGAAGCTATCTGCGGTAATAACTGCGTATCCGGCTGTGGTCAATTGTTTATCAAGCAGCAGTAAAGTGTCTTTTTCGTCATCGACTATTAAATTTTCTAAACGAATCCGCAAAACTTGCGGTTTTATAATTTTACGGCACGAGAACAAAACCCAATGCGTATTAGTTTTTTCTTGATCCTATCTCCCAGCGTTTCCGGATCGAAAGGTTTGGTTATGTAACCATTTGCCCAGGCTTCAAAAGCATCCTTCATATCACCTACTTCCCGTTTGGCTGTAAACATGATCACAGGTATATTCTCAAGCTTAGAGTCTTCTCTGATCGCTTGCAAAACCTCTAGCCCATCCATTTTCGGCATCATTTTGTCTAATAATATAACGTCGGGTTTTTCCTTCATGCTGCGAAGCATTTCAAGTCCAACCTTACCACTTTCAGCGGTATTTACCGTAAAACCTTCAAGTTCCAGGTTATACTTTACGATCCGGTGAATATGCTTTTCGTCATCTATCAGCAAAACTGTTATCAACGGCTCCATATCAGTACCTCCACAATGTCTATAGCATTCTTCATTTAATTTCCCATGTAACCTGATCCGCTTTGCCGGCTTTTTTGCTCAAAGGGGCTCCAACTTAAATAGTATCGGTCAAAAAAGGCTCCAAAAGAAGGAAAAACTTTATTTTTAACGCCTCCTAAGCCGCCGCTTTGCAGATAACGCTTTGCCCGCAAAAAACTTACACATCTCCCTGTAGATTTAATACCTTTAAGGCCCAATCGGTCATTTCAAAACCCCGGCAATGAGCAAATCGGGTTTTTGGTGGCGGACTTTGATAAATCAATATGTAGCTACGGTTTCCTGCACCTGCTGTGAGATTAACGGCAGAAAAATTGTAAACGTTGTTCCCTGATCTACTTCGCTTTCGACCTCAATTCTGCCGTTGTGCATCGCAACGATTTTGTTAACTATAGAAAGCCCTAAGCCCGTCCCCTGGATCTGTTTTCCCGGCCGATTTACTCTGTAGAAACGGTTAAATATTTTTGGCAGGGCTTCTTTGGGCATTCCCATACCTGTATCGCTAATACGTATGAGCATTTCGTCGTTTGCGATTTCCGTGCAAATAGACACTTGCCCATGTTCAGGAGTAAATTTAATTGCATTATTGAGCAGATTTACAATGACTGACTCAATTTTGCTTTCGTCAGCCTGTAACTTGGGAAGTTCGTCAGGAATATTCGCTTCCAATTGGATATTCTTTTTTTCCGCTAATGGTTCCAAAGCTATCAGGACTTTTTGGGTAATCCCTGCGATATCCACAAACTCCTGTTCAATTTTAATAGTTCCGGATTCTATTCTTGACACTTCCAGCAGATCTTCGATCAGAGTAGCCAGGCGGTCTGCTTCTTCACTGACAATAACTAAGAACTGCGACTTCGTTTCCTCCGGCATATTGCTATCGCGCAGTATCGTATCCGTATATGCCTTGATCGAGGTCAAAGGTGTACGCAATTCATGCGATACCGAAGAAACGAAATCAGTTTTCATATGATCAATTTCTCGCTCATAAGATACGTCACGAAATACCATAACAACCCCGATAACCGCCCCTTCATCTTTGCGGATCGGCGCGGCACTGGCATAAACAGGGCACTCGCAGCCATCTCTCGACAGAAGAACGTCGTTTTTTGTTCCACATTCAGTCTCTCCCGATTGCAAAGCCCTGGCGATTGGGTTTTCGGTCGGTTCTTTGGTTTGTTCGTTAACAATCTGAAAGACGTCGTCTACGAGTTTTCCATCGACTTCCTTAAATTCCCAACCGCAAAGATCCTCCGCAACGGTGTTAAACAGAATTATCCGTCGGTTAACATCCACCGCTATAAGGCCTTCGCTCATACCGCCTAAGGTGATGCTCAACAGGTCCTTCTCATCTGCGAGTTCTTCTACTTTTTCCTCTAAGTTTGTATGAGATTCCTTTAATTTAACAGCCATATCGTTAAAAGTTTTGGCAAGCTCTCCCACTTCATCCTGTGCATTAGTCGTTACGCGGTGGGTTAAGTCGCCATCAGATATAATTTTAGCCGCTCTGGTAAGTTTGATGATAGGATCGCAAATCTTTTTGGCAAAGAAAAACGAAACAAATGTTCCTAATAAAATAACAAAACTTCCCGATATCAAATTTTGAAGAATTAAAAACCTTATGGTTGTTTTGATTTGTATGGGAGGAAAACCTGCAACAACATGCCATCTTTCATTACCTACCATAACAGGATGAACTACCAATACCCCATACTGTTTTTGTTGCGGGAAAAAATAATCGATTATTACATTCTCCTGGTCAACCAAAAGAGTTGAGTCAATCGTTTCTCCGAGAAAGGATTTCTCATTGGCCATGTAAACTTTACCGTCCGGCTTGACTATCTTGATATAAGTCATCGCAATGTTTTCACTTATGGCCGGGTCGGCAAGGATATCTTCTGCATGCGTCCGATTTGAAACAAAAACCGATTTTTTAATACGGAAAGCAATATTCCGAACTAAACGCTTATTTTCATGAATGGTTTTGTTAGTGAGAATTTTTGTTTCAGTTCTGACTGTTGTAAAAGTGTTTATCCCAATAGTGATACAAATCAATACCGCCATATAGATCGTTATCTTATGACGGATCGGCATTTTGATCCTTTCCCGTTTTTGCTGTTGAAGCTCATTCATTGCGATTACTCCTTTATCCTAATTATTCCAGAGCATAATTTTCCCGCTTTAGGATATATCGGTACAAAGCAGAGTAGTCATTATGTAAATTTTGAGCGATTTAAGCCTAAATACAAAAGAACACAACAAATTCACCATCTTCTGGCAATGTAAGTGCTAAGAGTAACGAGTATTTCATCGTTTGCAAGTTGGTCGTTTTTGTTAAAATCGTATCCGACGGAAACGGTTATTTTTTTGAGGTTTTTCTCGGCAGCGGCCTCATCAACGTTGCAAAGGTATAACCCGTCAAGAGATAAATCGTTCTGGCTGAATGTATCATTGTAGTGGTATACAGAGCGTACTTTTATCCTGTCAAGTTTGGACTGAGCAAGTGTAAGGCTTCGGGTTTTGTATTTAATAACCTTGTTGTGAAAGTGAGTGATAGACAACCCTCTCAGTATTGGTACGATCGCAACAATCAGCAGAAGGGAAGCGGTGATGACCTCGGTGAAGGTGAAACCGGTAAAACGATTGTTAACGGTCATTTTTCGATGGCTGATCGGAGATGTCATTTTGATCAGTCCTCTGTATATCTCACCATACCTGTTATCGAAACAACAGTGATTGTAAAACTTACCCCACCACCGGCAATGTTAAACTCGGTATCGCTTCCTCCCAGCAAATTTCCCGATGGAGCAAATTCAAATTGACGTCCTCCTGTGCAGTTGATATCTGAGCTGATCGTGTACGAATTCAGCGTTGTTCCGGTATCAAGGTTTACAATTTCATACGAGAGATTGCCGGCTGATCCTATTATGTTTAGTGCAAAACCTGCCGTATTGTTTGCGGCATTGGACATTGCAAGTGTGCGTGTATGCCGAAGATCAGTAACGATCTTGCTGACCAGACACTCAGTGTTTTGATTTGAAACAGCAGCGAAATTGAGTCTCGGTATGCAAATAGCCGAGACCACTGCCAATAGAAGAAGTATCAGGATTAACTCTACGAGTGTAAATGCTTTCTTTTTTGTAACCATGCACACGCTTCCTTCGTGCGATGTATCAGGGCAAGCAAGATTGTATTTTAGTGACTGCATACAACTACATCATCGCCATTTAAGCTATAAGTTCCACTCAGTGGACATGAAGGTGCACCGCGTGGAAAATAAGTCTTATTTGAGGTAAGCACTTCCAAATTCGCCGGGTAAGTGTAATTGTTCATCGCTGACCATATCTCAAGCTGAGTATTCAATATTTCAACATTGCCGGCGCAGGCATTTTCATTGGCATTCTGGCTTCCTGCGATGAACCGTGGAATTGCAATTGAGGCAAGCGCACCTAAGATCAATACCACAATTATAAGTTCAACTAATGTAAAACCTTTTTTTCTACGCACTTCCATACCCTTTCTTCTATCCCTGAATCTTTCTTTTTACCAGAGCCCATGCCTCCACCTTCGTACATCGGCATAATATTTCAACGACTTTTGGAGTTTTTTTTTTTTTTGAAATTACTTGGAATTGAGATGAGCAATGTAATCAAACATCGGTAAATACACGCCTATGAGAATAAAGCCAACGATAACTGCCATTACAAGCGTCATTATCGGCTCCAGTTTTACCAACAAAGATCTTGTTTTCCGCTCGATCTCTTTATCAAGAAAATCGACGCCTTTGTCAAGCATCTCTGTCAAGGCTCCCACCTCTTCTCCGGCTGCAATAAGCTGTATTATTGTCGGGGGATAAATATCGTGTTCTCTCAGGGAATCCGCCATAGAATTCCCCTTTGCTATCGATTTCTGAAGTTGGTCGGTTATTTTAGAAATTTTTGCATTATCGGCAACGGCATCTGCAACCTTCAAAGCCTCCTCAAATGGGAGGCCCGCCGAAACCAGCATCGCAAAGGTCCGCATAAAACGGGAAACAACAACCATACGGTTGAGTTTGGCAAAAATCGGCATATTCAGTTTAAAAGCATCCAGCTTAACCCTGAAATGTGGGTTTTTAAGGAGCCGACGTAATACAAATACTCCCCCGACTATACCTAAAAAACCAACCCCCCACCACTCTACTATCATCGTGTTCAAAGTGATAAGAAATTGTGTAGGCCCGGGCAGGGCCGCGTTTAATTGTTCATATAATTTTGAAAATACCGGTATAACAAAAACTATTACTGCACAAACTATAACAACACACAAAATACTTACAATGATAGGGTAAGCAAAAGCAGCCTTTATCTTAGCTTTGATATTGGCTTGTTTTTCCATATAACTTGTGGCCATTTTGAGCGTTTCGCCTAATTTTCCGCCGGATTCACCCACCTCAAGCATTCCGATAAAGAAATTAGAGAATAGGTTTCCGTGTTTTTGAAAAGCGTCTTTTAAGGTTGCTCCGGTTTCTACACTTTGCTGGATATCCTCAAGTATGTATCTTAGTGCATCGTTTTCGGTTTCTTGCCTGATTGCTTCAAGTGATTGGGTTATTGGCAGCCCTGCCGAATACATTGTGCCAAACTTGTAGACAAAGTTTATTATTTCATCCTGCTTTATTTTTGGACGTTTCTTTGTCTTGCCTTTACTTCGTTTGGCCTTGAGGAGCGTATCGCCCATCTTAGCCAGTTCTTCGCTGAGCATAGCAACGCTGTCAACATTAGCGCGAGTGCCGGTGAACTCCTCTCCATTTTCATTTCTCGCCGTAAACTCGTATACCGTTGTCATCGCCCTATTCCATCTTAATATAGCGTTCCAGTTCTTCCAGCGTTGTTGTGCCATTAATTACTTCTGTTGTCCCGCTTTGGCACAGTGTCCTCATACCATCTTTCATTGCCTGCTGCATTATAATGCCGTCAGTCGCTGATTCTGTTATCATTCTGCGTATTTCAGGCGAAACAGACAATATCTCATAAATAGATTTTCGGCCGTGATAACCGGTCTGGTAACAATACTCACAGCCCTGGCCTTTATACAACCGAACATCTTCATGTTTCTCTGACGAAGCGGATAATAATTCAATATCTTCGGATGATGGTGTATATGCCTGTTTGCATTTGGGGCAGGTAGTACGGATAAGTCTTTGTGCAATCGTTCCAAGAAGTGACGAAGCCACAAGGAACGGTGGTATCCCGAGGCTGTTCAGGCGAGAAATTGCGCCCACTGCATCGTTTGTATGCAGTGTACTTAAAACAAGATGACCGGTCAGTGCAGCGCTGACGGCTATCTCGGCAGTTTCGCTATCCCGAATTTCGCCTATAAGGATAACATCGGGATCCTGTCGCAATATGTTTCGTAGCGTTGAGGCAAAAGTTACGCCGGCTTTCTCGTTAACCTGAATTTGTGAGATACCTTTAAGGTGATATTCGACCGGATTTTCAACAGTAACGATATTCTTTTCCGGGGTATTGAGCAACTGGAGAATAGAATACAGGGTGGAAGTCTTGCCGCATCCGGTAGGACCGGTCAGTAAAAGCATACCGTGAGGATTTGTGGCAAGTGTTCTGAATT
>DAOVIC010000151.1 GCA_030671565.1 Anaerohalosphaeraceae bacterium | reverse complement strand
CCGCTGCGAAAGCTCAGGAGATCGAGATGCTAGAGAAAGATATCCTGGCCGGTAAAGATAAGAATCGTCTGATCGGCGAAAAGCTTGAAGCGACAGAATCCGAACTTCAAGGTTCGATAGGCGAGTTGAAAGAGCTTTTGGAAAACGCGAAAAATGATCTCGACGAACAGGCCGCCGACAAAGAACGTTTTGTCGCGATCGTTAGGGACGCGCAGTCGCTTATGCTGCGTGCAAACGACCGTGTACCGTCTGTAACATACATCTACGACACGACAACCGGCAGTTACGAATTCATCGGAACGCCTCTCGGAGAAACTCTTGGTTACTCTACGGAAGAGATCGAGAAGATGAAAAATGTTTACGAAGAGCTGATGCATCCGGAAGATTTTCGAGCTCTCAAAGAATACCTGGCAGACCGCGAGCAGAAAGACATTAACGAACCTTCGCGGTTTGAATTCAGAATGCGGGGGGCAGATGACAGCTTCAAATACATCAGTGCGTGCGAGATGCAACTTGAGCGGACTTCTGATAAAAAAGCGAGGTTGATCCTGGGTGTGTGTCAGGATATCTCACTGGAAAAACAGAGGGAAAATACGATACGTGGCCTGGATCTGCAAGTGCAGGAAAAATTTGCCGAATTCGAATCGCTGCTCGGTGCGGTGGCCGGTAATCTTAGAACTCCTTTGTGGGATACGCAAAGACTTAGCAGCGAACTGGACCGGGACTTCAATATGCTTCGCCAAAAGATGATGGCGGATCGCAGCGGTTCGAAACTGTTTAAATCTCTGGAAGCAACTACCTTACGAGATATCACGGCATCTCTTAATATAGTAAGGTCGCATACTGCCAGCGCAAACCTTCTTCTAAACGGTTTGGCACAGCTTGATAAATTGAAAACGATGAAATTGCGATCGAAACCTCTCGACATGAACCTTCTTATCGAAGATGTTGTAACTTCTGGTAAATTCGATTTTGAACAGAAGCGTCTCGATGTTGAGCTTGAAGATCTGCCCTTGTGTCTGGCGGACAAGTCACAAATTACGTGCCTTTTCAGCAACTTGATAGACAACGCGTGCAGGCATCGGAAATCGAACAGGACGGGATATATAAAAATTACCGGGTGGAAGCACGAAAACAGCTCGATATATTGCGTAGAAGACGATGCGGAAGGGATCAGCGAAAATGATATACCGCGGGCATTCTCGGTGCTTGGAAAGGTCGGGAAAGTCGACCATGCCGGACTCGGTCTTGGGCTTGCCTTCGTAAAGACAATACTGGAACGCCACAACGGAAGCATACACGTGGACTCAAAACCGGGAAAAGGCACGAAGATATATATTACATTGCCCGCGAACAGAACGAGTTAAAAACCTGAATAGCCGGCAAATAAGACAAATACCTCTGCCTCGGAAGCTTTGGCTTGACTAAATTGGCATTTGGGGTTATCCTCCTGGGCAATCCAATAAAATACTAACAGAATGAATGTACGAAAACTAAGGAATAGAAAGGATACGAAATGTTTACAATGGTCATCGATATCACTGCCAGGGAGATCCTGGATTCACGAGGCAATCCTACCGTCGAAGTGGATGTACTGCTTGACGACGGTTCTTTCGGCAGAGCTGCGGTTCCGTCAGGTGCGAGCACCGGCGCATACGAAGCTGTCGAACTTCGCGATACACGCAAGAAAAGATACGTTGGCAAGGGCGTCCAGAAAGCCGTCTCCAACGTAAATGAGATCATCGCTCCTGAGGTTATTGGGATGGATGCACTTGAGCAGGAAGAGATCGACGCATTTATGATCGAACTGGACGGCACACCTAACAAGGCCAAGCTGGGCGCAAACGCCATCCTCGGCGTATCGCTTGCCGTTGCGAAAGCTGCCGCGAATTCGTCTAACCTTCCTCTGTACCGTTATGTTGGCGGCTGTAACGCAAATATGCTGCCGGTTCCGATGATGAACATCCTCAACGGCGGATCGCACGCGGACAGTAATGTGGACTTCCAGGAATTTATGGTAATGCCGATGGGCGCAAAAGACTTCCCGCATGCACTGCAGATGGGTACCGAGATCTATCATACTCTAAAGAGTGTGTTAAAGGGCAAAGGTTACAGCACCGGCGTTGGCGACGAAGGCGGGTTTGCACCGAGCCTTGCCAAAAATGAAGAAGCTATCGAGCTGATCCTTCAGGCGATCAAAAAAGCCGGTTACAAAGCCGGCAAGGATGTCGGCATCGCGCTTGACCCTGCGTCAACCGAGATGTGGGTCAAGAGCTCAAAGAGCTACAAGTTCTTTAAGAGCGATCCTAAAAAGAAAGTCAATTCAGATAAGATGATCGCCCTTTGGGCCAGTTGGGTCAAGAAGTACCCCATCGTGAGCATCGAAGACGGGCTTGCCGAAGACGACTGGGCCGGCTGGGAAAAGCTGCAGAAAAAGATCGGCGACAAGTGTCAGCTCGTCGGTGATGACCTGTTCGTAACGAACACGAAGCGACTGGCTACCGGTATCGAAAAGGGTTGTGCAAATTCTATCCTTATTAAGGTTAACCAGATCGGTACACTTACAGAGACACTTGAAGCGATCGATATGGCTCGCAATGCCGGCTTTACCGCCGTGATGAGTCACCGTTCGGGCGAGACCGAAGATGCAACTATCGCAGATCTTGCAGTTGCGACAGGCGTCGGTCAGATCAAGACAGGCGCACCTTGCCGTTCTGACAGAGTGGCAAAGTACAATCAGCTGCTTAGGATTCACGAAGAGCTTGGCAGCAGTGCCAAGTACGGCGGCGAGATATTCAAGTACTAAACAAAAGTATTACAGGGCAGGGTCGCTGCCGAAGCGATCCTGCCTTTTTTTATACCCTTTAGTGTAATAATTGTCGCTGGTAAAATTGTAACCGCCAAAACCCGGAACGCCGCATATGAAAAGAGCAGCTTCCATTCTGAGATACATTTTCTTTTGCATATTCTTCGCTGCCGGAGCATCAGCCATTGCACTGTCGATCCTGGCCGACGAAATCGTCCAAAACTATCAGGGCGTGGAACAATTAAACCTCACCGAAAAAAATACCATCAGGCTGGAAGAACTTCTGAAGGCTTATGACCTTCAGATCGAGCAGGTTCAAAACAATCCCGAGGTGCTGGAAAGAATACGCAGAAAGGTACTCGGCGATGAAAATGAAGACCCCGACGCCGCAGATATAATAGCAACCCTTGAAGAACTTCGCTTTGCGGAAGAAGCGCTCGCACCATCTCCAAACTCCAATAATACATCCAGCCGCCTTAGAATTTATGCCGAAAGATCAACAGAAAAACATGTAAAGCAAGGCCTCTTCCTTTCAGGGGCGGGCCTGATCCTCATAGCATTTACATTCTTCGGTGCGGCAAAAACAAAAAAACCTGCGTAATAGCAACGTAGAGTAAAGTGAAAGCTAGTTCATCTCCAAAAAATTGATGATTATGAGAATATTGCCTCGAAACAGTAGCTACGCAGGGCCTATAGTATATGTATACCTAAAATATCTCTCGCAGATATCGCGCGGTTGTTTTTAGCTGTTAGCCGTTAGCTACTAGCTATTAGCTGTTGGCTGTTGATTAATGGCTGGTTTGGTGTGCTGGTTGCTGGTGCTGTGGTTTGTTGGCGTTGCACTGTTCGGTAACCGGTTGCTGTGGCGGGCGGTTGGCGTTTGGGATTTTGCTTCGCTTAATCCCCTGGGCGGGGTTGCGGGTTGGGGTACGGGACAGCGAAATTGTTGCGTCTGGGTCCCCGCTTTCGCGGGGATGACGGGGTTGGCTTGTTGTGGTTTGGCGTCTCCGTCGGCGATGCTACAACATTACCCTTTTAGTTCATTCTATCCAGCCAAAAAAATTTTAAAAAAATAGTTGACACACATTACTCTGCGTGATAGAGTACTCTGTATCAGTAACAATAATATTCTATTTTAGGGAGCGAAATCATGGATATTGACAAAAAACAGGCCCAAGAATCACTTGATACGGTCCAGAAGACCATGGAAAGAACCGGCAGAGCGATCGCATCGTCTTATGCCAATCCAATGCTGATCCTTTGGGG
>DAOVIC010000112.1 GCA_030671565.1 Anaerohalosphaeraceae bacterium | reverse complement strand
TCGATGTCGCGGATATTAAGGCTGTCGGTATAACGTATCAGATGCATGGTCTTGTTTGTGTTGATAAGAATATGGAGGTTTTGCGGCCTTCTATTATCTGGTGTGACAGCCGTGCGGTTCCCTTCGGGGACAAGGCTACCAATGACCTTGGTGCGGAGCATTGTTTGAAACACCTGCTGAATTATCCGGGGAATTTTACGGCGACGAAGCTTGCGTGGGTTAAAGAGAACGAACCTAAGACGTTCGATAAAATACATAAGATCATGCTGCCGGGCGATTACCTTGCGATGAAGATGACCGGTCGTATCTGCACTACTGAGTCGGGTTTGTCGGAGGGGATACTCTGGGACTTTAAGTGTAAGAAAATCGCGGCCTTTGCGATGAAATACTTTGGGTTTTCGCATGATTTGCTGCCTGAGATCGTTCCGACGTTCGGCGAGCAGGGAGAACTGACCAGTGCGGCGGCGGCGGAGTTGGGGCTTAAGGCAGGGACGAAGGTTGCTTATCGTGCGGGGGATCAGCCTAACAACGCGTTTTCTCTTAATGTGCTCGAACCGGGCGAAGTTGCGGCGACGGCTGGGACTAGCGGGGTTGTTTACGGAATCGGGGATGAGGCGACTTATGATCCGAAGTCGCGGGTTAATACTTTTGTGCATGTTAATAATACGGCGGAAGCTTCACGCTATGGTGCGCTGCTTTGCGTCGGCGGGACGGGTATATTGAACAGCTGGCTTAAGCACAACACGATGAATGGTAAGGATTATCCGGAGATGAACGAACTTGCATCGGCTGTGGCGATCGGGGCCGAGGGGCTTTCGATATTGCCTTACGGTAACGGTGCCGAGCGTACGCTTGAGAATAAGGACATCGGGGCCTCTGTCAATGGTTTGAATTTTAATACGCATGGGATCGGGCATGTTTTGCGGGCGGCGCAGGAGGGAATCGTATTTGCTCTTAACTACGGATTTGAAATCATCGAGGGGATGGGTATCGAGGTTAAGACGGTTCGTGCCGGCGATGCGAATATGTTCCTTAGCGATATTTTTGCAAGCACTTTTGCCAATGTTACCGGCGCGACGGTGGAACTTTATAATACGGACGGTTCGCAGGGAGCGGCGAGAGGGGCAGGCGTTGGTGCCGGTGTGTATGGTAATTTCAAAGACGCGTTCGTCGGGTTCAAGAAGACCAAGACGATCGAGCCGAGTGCCAACGATGAAGAATTATGCAAAGAAGCGTACGCAAGATGGCTTGCGGTGCTGGGGGAAAAGCTTGCGGAATGATTTATTAACAACACCCTGAATTATTTGAGGTATTTATGGGCTTTGACTGGATTGATGTTGTTTCTCGGCTTAAAAGTATTTCTCAAGCTGGTAAGGGGTTTGCCAAGGATGAGTATGAGTTGAAACGGCATGAGGATATCGAGGAGATATGCGCGGAGATTCTTGCTGAGCATACGGGCAGTGAAAAGGAAAAGGTCCTGGGTATTCTGCAGGAGGATGCGGGGTATCCTACGCCTAAGACGGATTGCCGGGGAGCGATCTTTGACGGGGATAAGATATTGCTGGTTAAGGAGATCGCCGACGGCGGGTGGACATTGCCGGGCGGGTGGTGCGATAACGGGCTTACGCCTTCTGAAAATGTTGTGCGGGAGGTCCGGGAGGAGTCGGGTTTTGAGGTTGATGTGGTGAAGCTGGCGGCGGTTTATGACCGTAACCGGCAGGGTCATTATCCGAAGTACCCGTTTGACATTTATAAGATGTTCTTTATTTGCGAAATAACGGGCGGTGAGGCTAAGACGAGTAACGAGACCAGCGATGTGAGGTTTTTCGGTTTGGATGAGATACCGGAGCTTTCTATGGGAAGAACGCTGCCGGAGCAAATAAAACGCATGTACGAGCACAAAAACAACCCTGATTTAGCCACAGATTTTGATTGAAAAGCCGGAGTTAAGTGTTTAGAATGCTTTTCTTGATTTTTGGGGCACTTGCCTATATTGTGGATTTTTAATTACAAATTGTAATAATGGAAGGATTTGGTACGATGACAGAATATTTTCCGGAAGTTGGTAAGATCGCATACGAGGGTGCGGATTCTGATAATCCTCTTGCGTTTAAGCATTATGACGCCGGTGAAGTGATCATGGGCAAAACGATGGCCGAGCATCTGCGGTTCGCGGCATGCTACTGGCATACTTTTAAAGGCTTGGGCGGCGATCCTTTCGGGCCCGGAACCATGATCCGTAATTATAACGACAGCGCCGACGAGATGAAGGTTGCGGAGATGACGCTTGAGGCTGCGTTTGAATTTTTCACTAAGATCGGCGTAGGGTTCTGGTGTTTTCACGATCGTGATATCGCGCCGGAGGCCGATACGCTGGCAGAGACTAACAAGCGTCTTGACATTATCGTTGCCAAGGCGAAGAAACTTCAGGCTGATACCGGATTGAAGCTTTTGTGGGGAACGACGAATGCGTTTTCACACAGACGGTTTATGGCAGGTGCCGGCACGAACCCATCGCCGGAGATCTTTGCTTATGCTGCAAGCCAGGTCAAGAAGGCTATGGAAGTTACCGCTGAGCTTGGCGGTGAAGGATATGTTTTCTGGGGCGGACGCGAAGGTTACGATACGCTGCTTAATACCGACCTTGGTCGCGAACTTGAGCATCTTGCAAAACTTTTGCAAATGGCAGTCGATTACAAGAAGAAGATCGGTTTCAACGGTCAATTCTACATCGAGCCTAAGCCTAAGGAACCAACGAAGCATCAGTATGATTTCGATGCGGGCAACTGCTATGGGTTCCTGCAGAAGTTCGGGCTGGTTGACGACTTTAAGCTGAATATCGAAGCTAACCATGCGACGCTTGCCGGACACGATTTCCATCATGAACTTGACTTCTGTGTTGCTAATAACATGCTGGGTTCTGTCGATGCCAACCGGGGTGATATGCTTTTAGGTTGGGATACGGACCAGTTCCCGACAAATCTTTATGACGCTACGCTTGCGATGTATATCATTCTAAAAGGCGGCGGACTTACAACGGGCGGGCTTAACTTCGATGCGAAGGTAAGGCGGCAGTCTATCGATGCGATCGATCTTTTCTACGCACATATCGGTGCGATGGATACGTTTGCCCGAGGCTTGAAGAATGCCGTTAAGATGATCGAAGATGGCAAGTTCGAAGCGGGAATCAAGGCGAGATACGGCGGCTGGGACGAAGGGATTGGCAAGAAGATCGAAAGCGGCCAGGCTGGTTTTGAAGAGCTTGAGGCTTATACGCTCGAAAACGGCGAACCTGATCTCAAGAGCGGCAGACAAGAGTTGTTCGAGAACCTGTTGAACGATTATATCTAGCAAATGTAAATATAAGGAACCTCTAAAAATCCATTAATAATGCGTGGCTGAGAAACTTTGGTTTTTCGGTCACGCTTTTTTTTTGATCGGTCAAAAATGGTAACGGGGGGTTTTTTGAGTGTAAAAAAAGTTTGAAAAAAGCTGGCCTTAAAATCTGCTTTAAAAAACCGTTTTTTGTGCACGTATGAGGTGACAGGCCTATGGAATGCTCAATTATTCCCGTATTTAGCTGGATGGGCAAAATACTTCTTGACATCTGAGGCCTTATCTCATACATTATTATTTAAGTTGTACGGCTTTCTTGTGCGACTTGATCGCCATTGGTAATGGCTTCGGGAAGGGTAGGAAAAGCTTTTGTATTTTGGGAATTCTGGCTTAGGCACAGGGTGAACAGAACGTCTTGTGCTTAATCCATACCCCAACATTTCGCGTGTATTTCCATCCGGGTTTGAATTTCATATCGGTGCCTGTTTGCGCTTTCATTTACGGATGATGAGATATAAAAGCGGGGAGTTTATTTTATCTGAAAGCTGTACAGCGCCGCTTTTTCGAGGACGAATTTCAGACGAATCTTTCGCCCCTGAACAGCAGCGAGATCCCACCCGTTTGTCCATGTCACGAGCCCCTCTGTAACAGACTCTGTGATCGGTCTGCTTGAGGAGAGAGTGTTCTCGTCGTGATCGGCGACAAGGATGAGTATCGAACCTTCGTCTTCTATTTTAGCGGTGATGTGCAAGTGGAGCTGGCTTACGTCGATAAGCTTTGTGACAATAATGGCGTTTTTTTCAGGTGAGTTTGGTTCGTAGCCAACCTCTGGAAACTCTGCTGACGGGACAGTAAGTGAGGCGTCTGTTATCATATCAACATAGTTTGGATCGACGATGGGATACCGTTTGGATATGTGTTGTCTTGCAAGAGGTTTTTCGTTATTTTTTTTCATATCCGCAAGTGCAACGGTAGTAAACATTATTGCCTCATAGCAGTTTTTTTCGCCGCCTTCGAACAGGCAGGCGATGTCGCCGTCCGGCATGACTGTAAGCGAAGAATATGCAGATGGGCCGGCATGAATAACTTTACTAAAGGGCCATGAGATGCCTTCGTTGTTACTGGCTCGCAATGTCATGTTCATCCGCTCTTTTCTGGATGCCGGATTCGAAAATAGTATGATAGATTTTTCGGGTGCGTCGGCGGGCGTATAACGTATCATGGAGGCCTGGCATCTTGGTCCGATGAGTTTATTGTGAAAAGAAGATCGGGACCAGGTAAGACCTGCGTCACTGCTTGTTGCTATTACACGGTTTGTTTTTTTGACGTTTCGAGCACGTCGGGCATTTAAAAGCAATGACCCGTCTTTTCTTTCGACAACGGCGCATTCGTTCGTTCCGTCTTGAGTCGAGCCGGAAAAATTCCAGGTTAGTCCGTGATCGTCGGAATATATCACGTGCGAGTGATATCGTTGGCTTTGCGCTTTTAACTTGTGGTTGCAGGGTATGACGAGACGGCCTGCTTTTGGTCCGAGGCGTAACTGAATTCCGTTCGAGCCTGTGGCGTACCATGTCCAGATGGGGTCCTTTACAGAATCTGTTATTTCGTTCGGTTCTGAAAATGTCTGTCCATCATCTTCCGATATCATGAGATAGACGCGTCGCGTATCAATACTCTCGGATTTTACTATATCGGCTTCAGTGTCGAGACCGTTATTCCACGTTGCCAGGAGTATTATGTTTCCGGTCTGGCGATCTATTACAACGCATGGATTGCCGCATGTGTTGAGTTCGTCATCGAAAATGATCTGGGGAGGTGAAAATGTTTGTCCGCCATCGGTGGAACGTCTAAGAAGGATGTCGATATCGCCGGAGTCGGCGGCGGAATTTTTTCTGCCTTCACAGAAAGCCAGTATTGTCCCGTTTTTGGTGGTTGCGATCGCCGGTACTCTATAGGTATGGTACGGGCCCTCACCGCTTGTAAATAGCTTTGTACAGGTTAAGGTGTCAATCGCAGGCTTTTCTTCCTGCGCAACAGAGGCAGTCTGAGCAGCAACAGTGCTGACATAAAAGGCTAATATAAGTAATGCCTTTGCAACGTTCATTTTTTCGAAAACTCCAAATCAAACTGCGGAAGGCGAATCTATATTTCCTCTAAATGATACCATACTTCCTAGAGATAATATCGTAAAGTTGTGCTTTTTTCAATCTTTATCTTGGTATTCGCCAAAGATATAACGACACATAAGGTTGGTAATTTCATGGTATTTTGCAGATTGTTATGGCCCATGTGATGAAAAATCGTATTCTTACAGTTAATTCCCTTGCAACTGGCTGCTTTTATCTGTAAAATCCTCGCTTTTGGCAGGGCATGTGGGGGAAATTTGCCAAATTTTTTGTTTCGGGAGTGTAGCTCAGTTGGTAGAGCAACGCCCTTTTAAGGCGTAGGTCCTGGGTTCGAGCCCCAGCGCTCCCATTTTTTATCCCTGCTTAATCCTGCAAATCGCATGTCTTCGGCAAAAGATAAGACAAAAAACCGTTTAAATTAAAAGACGGTTTCTCTTTAGGC
>DAOVIC010000192.1 GCA_030671565.1 Anaerohalosphaeraceae bacterium | reverse complement strand
CTGGGTGGACTCTGTCCCTGTCGGTTGTCTTTTTTTGACTTTTTTCGACCGGGTTTGCTTTTTTTGTGGAATCTGGGATTCCGCTGGTTTTTTTATACCGCTATTGCTGTCCGTAAGCTGCTTTGCTGCGATTACTTACGGTTATATTGGCTTGATGTTCGGGGCTGTAAAGTACAATCGGCATTACTGGCTCTTAGGCCTGGTTATGCTTTTACTATCTTTTTTCTGCCGGTTTTTACGTTGGCTGTGGCGTTGCGTGTGTCGATGACCAGTTTTGAATTCTTTACGATCCATTTGTAATCGTAATCGCTGTGATCGGTGGCTATCAGTGCAACATCATAAGTCTTTAGCATAGAAGCAGTTAAGGGCTTGCTCTTCATCTTCAGGTCGTAGTCCCGCTGCTTGTGTGTCCTTGGTATATACGGGTCGTTGTAGTCTACTTTTGCGCCTTTTTCCCTGAGCAGTTCGATAAGTTCCAGCGATGGCGATTCGCGAACGTCGTCGATATCTTTTTTGTAGGCCAAACCGAGTACGAGGACCTTGGAGCCCTTGAGGCTCTTTTTTCGGTCATTTAGTGCGTCCATTATGCGGGAAACGACATATTCCGGCATGTCGGTGTTTATTTCGCCTGCGAGTTCGATGAACCTGGTTGGCATTCCGTATTGTCTTGCTTTCCATGTGAGATAGAACGGGTCGATGGGTATGCAATGACCGCCGAGACCGGGGCCGGGATAGAAGGCTTTAAATCCGAACGGTTTTGTGCTGGCTGCCCGGATCACTTCCCAGACGTCTATGCCCATCTTGTCGAAGAGCTGCTTTAGCTCGTTTACCATTGCGATGTTTACGCAGCGGTAGGTGTTTTCGATTATCTTGGCGGCTTCTGCGATTTCGCAGGAGTCTACCGGGACGAGCTCGTCAATCGCACAACCATAAACGTCGAGAGCGATCTGGAGGCTTTTTTTATCGAGGCCGCCAACGACCTTGGGGATCGTTGCGGTTCTGAAATCCTTGTTGCCGGGATCTTCTCGTTCGGGTGAATATGCGAGATGGAAATCACGTCCGGCTTTTAGGCCCGAGGTTTCGAGTATCGGCAGCATCAGGTCGCGCGTGGTGCCGGGGTAGGTCGTACTTTCAAGGACGATGAGCTGGCCCTTGCGGAGATATTTTGCGATGGTCGTGCATGTCTGCTCGACGTACTTCATGTCCGGCTCGCGGTTTTCTGTTAGCGGGGTTGGGACGCAGATGAGTATCGTGTCCGGTTTGCTAAGCTGATTCATTTTTTCGGTCACGCGAAACCGGCCGGATTTTACCATTTTCCGCATCTGAGAGTTCGGGATGTGTTTGATGGGACTTATGCCGCGATTTATTTTTGCGACCATCTTTGAGTTTACATCAAAACCGAGGACTTTTGCACCGCCGCGAACAAATTCACGAGCAAGCGGAAGGCCCACATACCCCATGCCAACGATACCTACGTAAGGGGCTTTTGTTTTCTTACTGCTATTCTGCTTAGCCATTTAACTTATCTTTTCCTGTAAATTGTTTTCTATGTTTATCGTCTGTCTTACTATGTAGACTGGACGATGCTTGACTTCCATGTAAATTTTGCCGACGTATTCTCCGACGATGCCAATGCAAAGCAGCTGAATGCCGCCGAATGCGTATATGGGCAAGACCGTCGATGTCCAGCCGGGGACGGTTTGCCCAGAGAGCTTAATCACCAGAACCCATATTATCATCAATGTTGTTACGAGAAATATCGTGATGCCCAGCAACGAAGCCAGTCTAAGCGGGACATAGCTAAACGATGTGACGCCGTCGATCGCAAAGGCGATCATTTTTTTCAGGGGATATTTTGTTTCTCCGGCGAGACGCTGGAGGCGGTCGTATTCAACTTTACAGTGTTTAAATCCCATTAGCGGGAATATGCCTCTAAGGAATCTGTTGATCTCGTTATACCTGGCAAATTCGTCACGGACTTTGGCGGAGATCAGACGGAAATCTGCGTGGTCATAAACCAGGTTAACTCCCATAGCTTTCATTAGTTTGTAATAGCATTGGGCCGATACTCGTTTGAAGGCTGTATCGTTTTTTCTTTCTTTTCTGACGGCGTAGACTATCTGGTAACCTTCGTTGAACTTTATCAGCATTTCCCCGATCGTTTCGGGAGGGTCCTGCAGGTCGGCATCGAGAGTGACTATAGCGTCGCCGGAGGCATACTTCAGGCCTGCGGTCAGTGCGGCCTGGTGTCCGAAATTTCCGCTGAAAGAAACTACCTTAATGTTTTGTTTCTTCGAAGCGAGATCAGTTAAAATATTCAACGTTGAATCTGCGGAACCATCGTCGACGTAGACTATTTCATATTTGTCTATCAGTCCCTTTTCGGTCCATTCGTCAGCTAACGCATTTACCTTGTCATTGGTCCGGGCGATGACCTCTGATTCGTTGTAACATGGGATTACTATGCTTAATAACATAAGCCTATACTTCCACTGGTTATTTCTTTCGCAGCCAATCG
>DAOVIC010000120.1 GCA_030671565.1 Anaerohalosphaeraceae bacterium | reverse complement strand
TCGTTCCTCGTCGAAAGGGCGGTCAACCTGTTAAAACCCGAAACACCCAAAGGATGTATCATCGAATGAGCACCACCCGATATCATTATATCCGCCTTGCCGTTGCGAACCAGCATTGTCGCCTCTCCGATCGCCTGCGTGCTCGCCGCACAAGCAGTAAGACAACTTCGCGAAGGTCCCCTTGCGCCACTAAGCATCGCGATATGCCCGCCGGTCATCGTCGGTTCCTGCTCCAACTCGTACATCCCGTCCATCTTACCGAACCCAACCTCGGCCCACTTCTCCCAGTCCATCTGGTTGTTCTCTTTGTCCCACCCTTTCGCCATCGCATCGAAGAAGTTTATATTATCGACAGAACCTTCGCCCGCACCGAGATAAACACCCATCCGCCGCCTATCGATACCGTCATCGGGAGAATCCGTTTCGATGTCAATTTTGGCTTGCTTGCATGCCTCCACCGCGGCGCCGACAGCAAATGAAGTCCCACGGCTGCAATGTTCATGAAGCTTAGGGTTGCTCGTAACTTTTGTTATATCGTAATTCTTAACCTCTGCAGAAAAAGTTGTCGGAAAAGTCCTCGCATCGAAGAGAGTTGTCTTCGCCATACCGTTCTTGCCGGTAAGCAGACCCTCCCATACCTCCTCTACCCTATGCCCCATCGGACAAACGATTCCCATTCCAGTTATAACAACTCTCTCGCTCATTTTTCAATTACGATCCTAAATAGTCTCGTTGAAGGCGAAACCGTTTCATTTAACCCTCGAATACGAATCGGGGAAGGGCCGAAAGGCTCGCACAAACAACTCACGATCCATACCTCTTAAGCACAACAGCCGCCGTCTGTCCCCCGAACGTATAACTGCAGCACAAAGCGTACCGCACCTCTTTATCCAACGGCTCATTAACAATATTTAGCTTACACCCATCCGCCTTATTATTGCAGTTTTTAGCCGGGCCGATCTTACCCGTCTTCATTGCCATGATCGCAGCCACAACATCCAATGCCCCGCCCGCGGCCCCGGTATTGCTAAGCATTCCCTTAGTCGGCCACACCGCAACACTATCCACCGCATCGCCAAGCACATTTGCGATAGCCTCTGCCTCCGCCGCATCGTCATCTGCGATCCCCGTCCCATGCGGAAAAACAAGATCGAGTTCCTTCGCCTCTATCCCTGCATCTTCAAGTGCCATCTCGATAGCGATCTGCGTACCGACAGCACCGGCTTCGAGGCTTTCATATTTTGCGTTAAGGTTATTACTTTCGCCTACCCCAACGATTTCCGCCAGTATCGTTGCTCCCCGCTTTTTCGCAAACTCCGCTTCCTCAAGCACCAATATCCCGGACCCTTCCCCGAAGACCGAACCGCTCGCATCAGCATCGAAAGGCCTGCAAGCACCCTCAGGGTCGCCATTGCGATCCACCGCCGCACGTCCAATCAAACATTGGCGAAGTATCATAATAGGGTTTACCTTCGCGTCGCTTCCGCCTGTGATGACTGCTTCTGCACTACCGCGTGCGATAACCTCCGCCGCCTCAGCGATAGCAAGATGTCCGCTCGCTTCACCGCAGGTCAGCGAATTACTCGGTCCCCGAATATCATGAATAATACCAACATGACAAGCCAGCATATTAGGAAGATACTTAAGCAGCCACAATGGCGTCAAACTCTCAAGCCCATCCGTCCCCCATTTGCCAAGGTCGAACTTGCCGTCTTTTATACTTTTTGCAACCGAAGGCGACATTTCTTCCAGGTTGCAGCAGATAACTCCTGCACCAAAAGTGATCGCCATCCGCGAAGGATCGACGGTAACGTTATCAGGGTCCGTCGCCTTAGTAACAAGCCCGCTATTCTCCACAGCCTCTTTTGCCGCCAGAATTGAAAGCTCGATATCCCTGCACATCAGTTTGGTAGCTTTGCGATGGCTCTTCGGGACGAAATTACGGATATTAAACTCCCCGACTTCTCCGGCAAGCTTACACGTAAACCCCACCGGATCGAAAGCCTTGATCGTGTCGATCCCGCACTTACCGGCAAGGAGACCTTCCCACATCTCATCAACGCTCATACCAAGCGGACTTACTGCTCCAATACCTGTTATAAAGACGCCTCGTCCTTTCATCAAGACCGCTCCGCCTTAGCTTTTTCGTCAATAAACCCAGTAAGAAGTGAATTGAACAGATCGGTGAACACGAAATTCTCCTCAGGAAATTCCAGCCCCGCAAGATTGTTATCGATATGGCTGAACATCAGGCTGATCTCGGCGATAAGTGTTTCACCACGCATGATCTTACCCGCGGTACTGGCAGCTTCAGGTGCGATCGATTCGATATTAGCATGCAAAGTGATCGTATCGCCGGGACGAACATAATCGAAGAACACAGCCTTCTTGATCTTAGCAAGTATGACCTTCTCCTCAAAGTTTCGCGCCTCGCCAACAAGTATGCCAGCTGTCTGTGCCATCGCTTCGATCATCAAACATTCCGGCATCATCGGAAACCCCGGAAAATGATCGTGCACATGCTCTTCGGCAAGAGTAACGTTCTTAAGCGAAACCGCACTGTCACCGCTGTTAAACTCAAGGAATTTATCTATCCAGATCCAACGCATTGTCACATAACGGCCTAAACCTGCCGTCTCCTTGTTGTAATAAAACAGATTCGGCAGTCGGGCCGAATCCACCACTACTGCCTGTTTTTTTTATGCAGCCGTCAGCTTAAGCTCTACGAAGTTGACAACAGAATCAACTGTGAAAAGGTCAGCCATCTTATTGACATCAGGATCAGCTTCAAAAGATGTGAAATCGGTATGAGGCATCTTTTCTTTAAGTTCGCCCAGTCCGGCCTCGGTCAGCTTTCCGCCGCTGATAAACTCCGGATTGCTCAAAACATTCTCTGCCGGGAACAATTCTTCACGAGGCATCTTGATTCCAAAAGACTTTTCAAGTCTGAACACTATATCCAGAAAATCGATACTCTCTGCTCCCAGATCGCCCATCAAAGTTGCCTCTGAAGTAACTTCGTCATCATCGAGGCCAAGTGCATCAACAAGAACTTCCTGAACCTCTGCAAAAATTTCATCCCGACTCATTGCCATAATCTTTCTCTCCGTAATTTCGTAACAAAAGCTTAAACCAACATCATGTCGGTCTAAATTTAACGTAAACAATTATTTAATAATAACCCATCCAACAGGAGGGTACATTTTTATTTCTTTTTGTAGAGCAAACTCCAACGCTCTTTAAGAGCCTCAACGACCTTGCCGTCAACACTTGCCATTTTAGGGTCGCTGTCACCAAGATTAAAGTGACGCAATCCGAACTTCGCTTCAACGATATCTTTTCCGTTACAGACGCCAACGCCCTTAAAACTGCTGACATTATCTTCTATGACTTTAGCTTCAACAGTATACTCGATTTGCATACCAGGCGCCGCGAAACTCTTATATTTAACATTTCTTGTCTGTTCCAGCAAGACCATACTGTGA
The DNA here is from genome assembly GCA_030671565.1 of Anaerohalosphaeraceae bacterium. The sequence goes on along the minus strand of DAOVIC010000120.1, from coordinate 1,896 downwards.
GAAAATCCCTGTTTTTCACGCACAAGCCATGACCCGCACTCGATCAGACCCTCAAGCAGTAATACCCCCGGAAGGACCGGAAAAGCGGGAAAATGGTCGCTAAGGTACTCCTCTGCCAGGGACACACTCTTTACGCAAGTGATCTTACTGCCACTTTCAAGGCCTATTACTTTGTCTATCAATACAAATTTCATGACATGGAATTGTAGGCATTTTCAACGATTTTGCCAGCATTATTTTGCCCTTTTTTGCCCTTCAACGTTTTTCTGTGCTTAAAATAAGACAAAAAACAAATTTAGGAGCAAAATGACAGAAAAGTCGCTCTTATTATTTTACATTTATTGATTTTGGGTCATATTATCCGAAAATAGCATTAAACCAAAACTCCAGCATTATTCTCTCGCCGAAGCCGGCTATTTGCCTTTATCGAATTGCTCGGCTGCGGATTTTCTTTTCCTGACACCAAGCCCTTGATATCTAATCTTCCTGTGGTGGTTCGGTGGTTCCGGTTTCATGTTCGGTATTAATAGATTCCAACAGCTTCTTTATGTCAAAAGCTCCCCAGATAGCCACCCATACCGCCATAATCCCAAACAGCACCATTCCTGCAATTAAAACTATTTTCCAAAGTAACATCCACGCTTGCATATATCACCTCACTTAGTTATCCATTTGTCGCTTGTTTATCAGTTAATTCTTTGACAGCACCGGCTTTGTTCTTTTTATCCGGGAACAGCAGCGAACCGGCCACCATCGCCAACGTTGTTAGTGCAATACTTATCAAAGTTGCACGGGGAGCGGTAATGGTAAGATTGCATGTTTCCCTGACCAGATTCTGCACCGGGCCGAGGCCTAGAATCGCAGAAGAACCTGCCAGCAATGCCAGAAATGCTCCTGTTGAACTGGCTTGCTTCCAGTATAAACCCCCAAGCAGCAGGGCAAATGCTCCGGCAAAATATATTGCGCCGGTAACACCCATGTAATCGAAAATATCAAGACTGCCTTTGTATAACAATCCCCACGCAAGCACGTAAAGCCCGATTACAACAATCAGAACTCTGGTGATAACGATCCGGTTTTTAGGGGTCATTTTGTCACCCATAAGAGGTGCGATGACATCTTGAGTCAATACACTGCTCCAGCAGAGCAAATAACTGTCATGAGTTGACATAAAGGCTGCAAGCATTGCTGCTGTTATCAGACCGATCAGACCCGCCGGTAAAATATGAGCAAGGTACATGGGCATCGCATAGAGATTATTAACGGCTTCGACGCCTTCGACAGAAGGGAAGAATGCTTCTTTAAGATGTCCGCCCTCATTTGTTATCCAAACGAAAGCACAGATGCCCCAAAAGTAGGGCAGCAAAAATCTGATCATGTATGAAATTGATGCGAACGAAAACTGTCTTTTAACCGTTTTGGGAGATTTTGCGGCAAGAGCTCTCGATACAGACGTAGGCCAGATAGCACAGCTGACCAAACCGATAAAGGCTACGAACATGATATATTCAATACCAAAACCACTGCCTTTTATGGTGGGATTGAAGCCGGCTTCTTTCTTGACTTCGGCTATGGTGTTAAAGATGTTGTCCCATCCGAGATTATTGATGGCAAGATAAGTCGCCAGAAGCATGCCGAAAGAAAGAACGATAAATTGAACGTAGTCTGCGATAACAACCGAAACCATACCTCCCAGACAGGTGTAGATCAACACCAGGGTAATCAGAAATATCATCACAGCCGGCAAAGCCCAACTGCTTTCTGACAACCCGGTGATCCCAACAATGAACATCGAACCGATCTTAAGAAATAGACCCATATTCAATATCCCCCCGAAAGCCATCATGATGCCGCCTAAGATACGAGTTTTTTTGTCAAAACGACGTTCATAAAATT
>DAOVIC010000049.1 GCA_030671565.1 Anaerohalosphaeraceae bacterium | reverse complement strand
GCGATAAGGTTCTTTCTGATAAAGAACAAAAAAGTCACAGCCGCCGATACCGCCCTTATCACAGAAAAACTTGCAATACCATACGATAATATAGAGCAGATCAATAAGACGCATTTTGATTCGAAGGGATATTTTATAGTCACCTACAAGGACTCACAGGGAACCGAGAAAACTTTGCGTCTTAGCGACAGAACATACGATAATCTTCCCGCAGTGCTTGATGAAATAGTAAAACAAATAACCTGAAAAAAATCGCCGGCAAAGTCGGCATCCGTAATTTAAAAACTAAAAACTCGAAACCAAAATACGGTTTGAGAAACTGGAAAGGTCTTAAAAGTAATGAATGCATGTGTTGTAGGATTGCAGTGGGGCGATGAAGGCAAAGGCAAGGTCGTCGACATACTCGCCGAAAAAAGTGATATCGTTGTTCGTTACGGCGGCGGCGCAAACGCAGGACATACGGTCATCATTGGAGATCAAAAATTTGCCCTCCACCTGATGCCAAGCGGTGCCGTCCGAAAGGAAACCACCTGCGTCGTCGGAAATGGCGTCGTACTGGACCCCGGTATTTTCATAGAAGAGATTGACGGCCTAAAAGCAAGGGGCATCTCTCTCGAAGAGCGCCTCTACATCAGCGAAAACGCCCACGTCGTTCTGGACTACCACAAAGCCGAGGACCAGCTCCGTGAAAACTCGCTCGGAAAGAACAAGATCGGCACCACCATACGCGGCATAGGACCGTGCTATGCCGACAAGGTGGGCAGAAGCTACGCGGTACGCATGGCCGACTTCCGCGACATGGAAGCCCTCGAAACCAAGATCAAAAAGATCGTCGATTATAAAAACAAGCTTTTCGGTGCTATCTACGACGCCGACCCCATCGACGCCGATGCCATCATCGCAAAATGCCATATCTACCGCGAAAGGCTCATCAAATTCGTCTGCAACACCACGAAGTTCCTCCACGAGTCGATAGCCGACCGCAAGAACATACTCTTCGAAGGCGCCCAGGGCGCACTTCTCGATCTCGACCACGGGACTTTTCCATTCGTAACAAGTTCCAACGCAAGTGCACTCGGACTCGGCGCCGGTTGCGGCGTCCCTCCTCAACTGGTCGACAGATTCATCGGAGTAGTAAAGGCCTACACTACCCGCGTCGGTGCCGGCCCATTCCCATCGGAACAGGATAACGAAATTGGAAATACGATACGCGAAAAGGGCCACGAGTTCGGTACCACAACAGGACGTCCCCGAAGGTGCGGCTGGTTCGACGCCGTCGCTGTGAAATACACCGCAGCCATCGGAGCAATAAACGAAATAGCAATGATGCACCTGGACACGCTCGCTGGTATGACAGAGCTCAACGTCTGCAAGTCATACACACTGAACGGCTGCGAAACAACTTTCTTCCCCTCAGATGCCGCCGAACTTTCCGCCGTACAATGTCAATACGAAACCCTGCCCGGCTGGCAAGAGGACCTCTCTCAAATGACAACGTACCAGGAGCTTCCCCAGAATACAAAAAATTACATAGCTCGTATCGAAGATATCGTAAAGGTTCCCGTTACCATCCTCGGTGTTGGTCCAAAACGTAGTCAGGTCATTTTCAGAGACTGATATGGCACAAAAAACATTCAAAGAAAAAAAACAGGAAACCGCCGTCCGTCTGGGAATTAAACCGGAGCTTGTGCCGCGAAATATCGCCATCATCATGGATGGAAACGGCAGATGGGCGCAGGAAAGGGGCAAGGAAAGATTCTACGGACACAGCAAGGGCGCTTCCATTGTAGAGAAAATAGCGATCTACTGCGTCGACCTGGGAATAGAATATCTAAGCCTTTACTCATTCAGTATGCAGAACTGGTCAAGACCGAAGGAAGAGATCGACTTCCTCATGGATCTTTACGCCATGTACCTCGAAGGAATTCGTGATAGCCTCATGAAGCACAACGTACGCCTCGCTCATCTGGGCAGGATCGACGGACTTCCACAAAAGGTCATAGACGCACTTAACGGTACAATTGATGTCACCGCCGCCAATGACGGAATGACGCTCGGACTGGCACTGAATTATGGTTCCAGAGCCGAAATTGTCGATGCGACAAAAACCATCGCTCAAAAGGTAAAGGACGGTCAACTGGATATAGATCAAATTGACCGGCAATGCATAAGCGACAACCTCTACACCGCCGGCTGGCCTGACATAGACCTGCTAATCAGAACTTCCGGAGAACTTAGAGTAAGCAATTTTCTGTTGTGGCAGATTTCATATGCCGAATTCTACGTGATCGACAAGTACTGGCCCGACTTTGAAAAAGACGATCTGGATGAGTCCTTGCGGATCTTTGCGGCAAGATCACGTCGAATGGGCGATGTTCTTCCCTAAATTTCCCGACTCGATTATATTGGCGGCAAACAGCTATGTTAAAATACAGACTCATTTTCGGAACATTGATGGCAGTTGCATTTGTCGGGATCCTACTGACCGGCGCCTACCTCGATGGTTCCATAAACTCAACCACCGAAAACAAACCCATACAGGCAACATTGCTCTGCGTACTGGTTGCATTGCTTGCGATACCTGCCCAGATAGAAATGACCTCTCTGGTCCGTACAAAGAACGCCAACCTCTTCACACCGCTGGCGATCATCGCATCGATTTTGCTCGCGACAAGCTGGTACATAAAGCAGTTCTTCCCCGACCAGCCTGATTTCCATACATATTATATCGCATTTACCGCTGCATTTACGCTCCTCGCTGTTTTTTTCTACCAAGGGCGCAAATTCGGCACTCAGGGCACTGTAATCAACTGTTCGGTAACCTTTTTTGCAGTCTTTTACCTCGGTTTTCTAAGCAGTTTCGTACTTGGAATTAGAGTAGATTTTGGGCTTTGGCCGCTGTTTATGTTTATTTTCGTCGTAAAATCGTCCGATATAGGAGCGTATACGCTGGGAAAATTGTTCGGAAAACACAAGTTTGCCCCCCGGATAAGCCCCGGAAAAACGTGGGAGGGGATGGCAGGTGCGGTACTATTTGCCGCCGTCGTTTCTGTCATTTTCTCAAAGACGTGTAATATTATGAACACTGGGCCTGCAATACTTTTCGGAGTAATGTTTGCCTTTCTTGGACAATTAGGTGACCTTGCAGAATCGATGATAAAGCGTGATGTTGAGATTAAGGATTCATCCAAAACACTCCCAGGTTTCGGAGGAGTGCTGGATGTTATAGATTCGCCGCTGGCAACTGCACCGATAGCATATGCGTTCTTAATGATCGCGGCATACTAAGTTTGCAACGGGATAATAAAAGTGGAAATTAAAATCGAACTCGGAGCCGATTCAGATACTAAAAAGCTGCAGCTTTTCGGAACTGCAGACTGCCATCTGAAAAAACTCCGAAAGATAATGGGCGTAAAAATTTCTGCCAGAAACGGACAGGTTATCGTTACGGGACAGCAGCAGGACGTAAAAGCTGCAGCTGACGTGATCGATCGTCTGCAGCAGCGCCTCGAGGAAAGAGGAGCCATCGAAGAATCCGATATCGATGAATTGCTGCAACAGGCCGCTCACAGCATTGCCCCCAAAGAGAACGAACCGCTTATCGTTTATTCGCACAAAAAGATCATCGAGCCTTTCACAAAGGGACAAGCCGATTATATAAAAACGATGCGAAAGAACGATCTTACCTTTTGCACCGGACCTGCCGGTACCGGAAAAACATACCTCGCCGTCGCAGTAGCTGTTTCAATGCTCAAAAATAATCAGATAAGAAAGATAGTTCTCGCAAGACCAGCGGTAGAAGCGGGAGAAAAGCTCGGATTCCTCCCCGGCGACCTCCAGGCAAAAGTAAATCCATATTTAAGGCCGCTGTTCGACAGCCTTGAGGACATGATGGAGTTTTCGCAAATGAGAAAATTCCTCGAGATGGACATCATCGAGATCATTCCACTTGCTTTCATGCGGGGAAGAACCCTAAATCAAGCGGTTGTCATTTGCGACGAAGCACAAAACACCTCTTCAACACAGATGCTCATGTTCCTGACGAGGCTCGGACGAGGCTCGAAAATGATAATAACCGGCGACATCACGCAGGTAGACCTTGAAAGAGGGCAGACGTGCGGAATGATCGATGCGGTAGAAACATTGAAGGGAATCAAAGGAATTGGTTGCATTGAGCTTCAAAATGACGATATAATAAGACACAAGCTCGTCCAGAACATCGTTCTGGCTTATGATAAGAAAAAGTACTGATCACAGGTATCCAATTATGGCTTTCATGAAGAAAAAAGTCAGTGCACGCAGACAGCATGTTCGCGACACGAAGTCGGCTGAAAAATTTGCGAAATTTGGCAAGTTTATGAACAGCGAACTCCCTGCCGCCATCAGCATATTGATAATCTTCATCGTCGGCGCATCGGTGATTTTAAGCGTAAATACCTACAATCCAAATGGCGAATTCTGGCAATCAGATACGCCCCTTTTCAGAAGTTATCCGGAAATCATCGCACTTTCAGGAATTGTCCTGCTAATCTCTTTCGGAATGGCCACATATCTTTCCCATTACAAACCGATCGTTGTTTCAAAACCCAGCAAGGCAATGGCTCTCGTGGGACTTTTTCTTGTCCTGCTTGCTCTGTCGAAGGTTGGTTCACTCTATCAGGAATGGGTATACCTCTCGACCGGATGGGCCGTTACGAGTGCACTGATCCTTACGGTTGCCTATGACCAAAGATTTGCTATCGGCATGACCATGTTTTATTGCATCCTTGCTTGTTTTGCCGCCGCGGAAGACATTGCCTCGATAAAAATGTTTCTGACCATGATCACAGGAGCCATCACCTGCTGCTTCTCTCTAAAAGAAATTCGTACCCGTATGAAGCTTATCGAGGTTACAACTCTCGCGGCCGTTGCTGTGCTCATAGTCGCCGTCGCCATCGGAGTTGTCGAGGGATTAAGCACAAGGGATATTTCAAAAACGTCCGGAGCGGCCGCCGCAATCACCATCGCCATCGGACTTATAATCCAGGGATTCCTTCCGATAATCGAAAAAATATTCCGCATCGCAACAAGTATGACACTCCTTGACTACAGCGATGCAAACCAGCCTTTGCTCAAAAAACTTGCGATGGAGGCTCCCGGAACATTCAGCCACAGCCTTCTCATCGGATCTATCGCCGAATCTGCCGCAGAATCGATCGATGCAAACGGACTGCTCGCAAGAGTAGGGGCCTACTATCACGACATAGGAAAGATCAACAAACCGCCATACTTCGTTGAAAACCAGATGGGTTCCGTGTCAAGACACGAACAGCTTTCACCTGCGATGAGCCAGCTTATCATCGTCGGCCACGTCAAAGACGGTATAGAGATAGCACACGAATACGGACTTCCGGCAGTACTAAGGCAGTTTGTTGAAACTCACCACGGTACGACCCTGATCGAGTATTTTTATAATCAGGCAAAAAAACAGCAGGACGACAAGCAAAAACCAGTTTCAGACTCGGAATTTAGATATCCCGGGCCGAAACCAAAAACCAAAGAAGCCGCAATCGTTATGATCGCAGACGCCGTAGAAAGCGCGACAAGATCAGTAAATGAAGTAACCCCAACTCGAATAGAAGTTATCGTACGCAATATGGTCATGAAACGCCTCCAGGATGGACAATTCGATGAGTGCGACCTGACGCTGAGGGAACTTAGCACAATAGAAACGAGCATGGCGAAGTCACTTGCCGCTCATCACCACGGCAGGATCGCATATCCCAAAGCTCCAGACGAACCGTTCGATGATACCAAATGAATAAACCTGCCCCTCACCAAAACAATAATATGACAGTTGAAATTGACTGCGAAATTCAAAACGCGGACCTCGACATCGATGGATTCAAAAACCTCGCCCTCGCGATCTGCCGCCGCTTCGATGTGACCGACGCCGCCGTAAGCATTGTAATTGTAGGCGACGAAAAGATCGCCGAACTAAACGAAAAATTTCTGCAAAAATCAAACACAACCGATGTCATAAGCTTTGATCTTACCGAGCCAGGGGACACCGAAAGGGTTTTCGATCTCGTGATAAACGCACAGGAAGCCGCAAGGCAAGGCGAAAAAAGGGGCCATCCGCTAAATGCCGAACTTGCTCTTTACATCACACACGGTTTGCTGCATAATCTCGGTTTTGACGATGCCGATGAAAAAGAAGCTCAACGGATGCACCGGACCGAGGACGAAATACTCACTGATGCGGGCTATGGTGTCACATATCGGCATGGATGATATAATGATCATGATTGAAAATTTCTGTTTTGTTAAGGGCGAATTTAAGTGAATGATGTTACATGGTCGATCCTCTGGGTTTGTCTCTTGACGGCAGCTTCTTTGTTCTTCTCGCTGGGCAGCATTTCGTTAAGAACGCTTTCCTATATGAAATTACAGGAAGCTTTCAAATCCGCAGGCAAAGAATCCCAGGTCGACCCACTAGTGGAAAACAGCGAAAAACTTATTCTAACATGCCGTCTTTTCGGGCTGATGACAAATCTCATCCTGGTACTCGTACTTATCGATAGTCTCGCCGCCAACGGCTACATCGTTACCTTCATCGCTGCCCTTATCATTCTTGAACTATGCTGCGTCGCGATACCGCACGCATGGGCAAAATACACCGGAGAAATTTTCCTTTCACACGCATACACACCGTTGCGGTTCTTCGCTTTTATCGCTGCTCCCATGCTCTATTTCTTCAGACTCCATGAAACACTCGCAAAACGTCTCGCCGGCGTTACGGAAGTCTCGCTCGACCAGCAGCAGGATCAGATGCAGGAAGAACTCCTAAGCGTTGTCGAACAAAGAAAGATCGAAGGCGTCGTAGACGAAGAGGAAATGGAGATGATCGAAAACGTACTCGAACTAAGCGACACCGCCGTCGACGAGATCATGACTCCCAGGACAGACATCATCGCCTTGAATGCAGAAGAGGATTTGCCCGTCGTCCTGCAGACGATAAGCAGCGCCGGACACTCCCGCATTCCAGTCTACGAAAACAACATAGACAACATCATAGGCTTGGTATACGCAAAGGATCTCCTCGCCGAGATAGGTCGCGACCCCCAGGAATTCAAGCTCACCGACAAAATAAGAAAAGCATACTTCGTCCCGGAGAGCAAACCGCTGCGGTCGCTTCTCCACGAGTTCCAAAACCAAAAACTGCACATCGCCGTCGTACTCGATGAATACGGCGGAACCGCAGGGATTGTAACCATTGAAGACATCCTCGAAGAACTCGTAGGCGAAATCGTCGACGAGTACGAAGAGGCTCCGGCAGAACCGATCAGACAGATCGACGAAAACACAATGGAAGTCGACGCGCGAATGCACATCGACGATCTGAACAGCGATTACGACCTCGACCTGCCCGAAGACGAAAGCTATGACACGCTCGGCGGATTCATTTTTGCCCATCTTGGATTTATACCCAAAACCGGCAAAGTCTTTGGATTTCAAAATATAACATTTACGATCACAGACGCCGAAGCCAGACGTATAAAGCGAATAAAAATACAAAAACAACCCGCCGAAGAATAGGCCCCCTAACGTAATGTTAATAAAAGACACAGCCATCTGCCTAAGGACAGTAGACTATTCGGACACCTCACAGGTCCTGACCCTTTTCACAAAACTTTCAGGAAAGATCGGGGCAATTGCAAAAGGGGCAAAGAGAAAAAACAACTCCTTTGACGGACCCGTAGAAACACTCGCCTACGGACATATGATTTTTAAACCAGCCCCAAACGAAGGCCTTGCCACCCTGACCGAATTCCAGCAAACCCCCGTGTTTATACAAATGACCAGAAAACTTTTCACTCTGAACGCAGCACTCTTCGCCGTAGAACTCACCGATGCGTTCACAGAAGCAAATGACCCTCACCCGGACCTTTTCGATGTCCTGTTTAATTTCCTGAATGACCTGCAGAAAACGCCGGACATAAAAAACGCCACCGCGCTTCTCATAGTGTTCCAGCTGTCATTGCTAAACGAAATAGGCGCAAGGCCAGTAATGAAAAATTGCGCAAACTGCAAAACACAACTATCCTCCAAATGGGGCAAATTCTACTTCTCAAGCAACGCAAACGGCCTGATCTGCCCCGACTGCCAATCTAATTATCCAGACAGAACCTCACTTACCCACCAAACGGCCCACTGCCTCTACGACCTGAACAAACTCACCGAAGCAACAGAGGCAACCATAAACGAATTAGAGAAACTGATGATAAGACACTTCACACACCTGATGCACCGACCCCCAAAAACAGCAAAATACTTTCTGAAACACTAAAACCCGATAGTAGGGCGGGTATTATTCTTCCTCAAACATAGTGGCCTGATTTGAATCTTTCTTGTTGACCGAGTACTTCAGCCCCAGGTGCCTGCATGCATCTTTGGTTATTTCGCGCCCTCTTCGCGTTCTGCGAACAAAACCGATCTGCAAGAGATAAGGTTCGACAACATCCTCCAGCGTATCTCTCTCCTCGCCCAGAGTCGCCGCGATCGCCTCGATCCCAGCCGGTCCGCCGTCATAAACCGTACCAAGCGCACGCAAAAACGACCTGTCAAGCTCATCGAGCCCAAGCTCGTCGATCTGCTCCATCCGTAAAGCACGTTCTACAATTTCAGTCGTAAGCTTCCCCGTCCCCTTAACCTGCGCGTAGTCCCGAACACGCTTCAAAAGACGGTTAGCCACCCGAGGCGTACCCCGCGACCGCGATGCGATAAGTGAAAGAGAAGTATCGTTGCTTTCCAAACCAAGCAGCCTCGCCGACCGCGACGCGATCTCGGTCAACTGTTCGATAGAATAAAAATCAACATGCAAAAGCATCCCGAACCGACCCCGAAGCGGCGCACTTAAAAGACCTGCCCGAGTCGTCGCGCCGACAAGCGTAAACTGATTCAATGGAAAGTTTATCGTCTTGGCATGCATCCCGCTATCGACCGTAAAATCAACCTTAAAATCCTCCATCGCAGGATAAATAAACTCCTCCACAGGAGCACTAAGTCGGTGCACCTCGTCAATAAAAAGCACGTCCCCCGTATTCATATTGCTAAGCAATCCCATTACATCCCCTTGCTTGTTGAGCGCCGGCCCCGAAGCGACCTTGATCGCCGCATTCATTTCCTTCGCCACAATATTAGCAAGCGTAGTCTTGCCCAGTCCCGGAGGCCCGTACAAAAGTATATGCTCAAGCGGTTCTTCTCTTCCCCTGGCAGCGGCAACTGCGATCCGCATTTTCTCCTTGATCGTCTCCTGGCCGATCACCTCGTCCAGACTCTCGGGCCGAAGCGCATAGTTGAAACCATCCTCACCGCTCCCAGCCGAATCACTACTCAATACTCTGTCAATCGCCATAACAAACCTTATATCAAAACCTCGACCAAAGGCCGAATCAACCACTTATGCCTTTCTTCACACTTCAATTCCCTGCTTCATTCGATAAACCAGCGGCACCAGATCCTCCGCCGTCCGCACATCAGGGTGCCGCTTACACGCAAGCTCGATAAACTCCATCATTTCGTTTCGCTTCTCTCCCCAGGCGATCAATATCTCCATCGCCTCGATCTGGAAAGCATCGAAAGCAGGCCCGCTTACCGCTGTCCCTGATGCAGATTCCGAAATTGCGAAATCTTCCAGCTTACCCTTAAGCTCAGCGATAATAAGCTGACCAAGCCTCTTGCCAACCGAAGGCAGCGAGACGAGCAGCTTTTCATCGCCACTTTCGATAGCACTGGCGATCCTGGCAATAGGTATCGTAAGGGACTTTAGACCCTTCTTGACCCCCATCCCCTTAACGGACGTATATTTCCCAAAGAAATCCCTCTCACCCGTCGTAAGAAAACCAACAAGCCGCGGAATAAGATTACCTCTGCCCGGCGTCCCCTCAAAATACTCCATTGTGCAAAGCGATATATCACTCGAGACACGGTTAGCCAACTCGCTTACGGCATAGCCGGGAAGCATGACCTCATAACAAATCGCACCAACCTGCACCAACGCGCTGTCCGTCTCCAAGCTAACAAGTTTCCCATCGATTTTTGCTATCATCGTAGCCTGCCTTATCTCCGCCTGCGGGCAAATATTTTCACTGCCTTATCCGCTTGACTCATTTAAGCTTCCTATTGTATTTGCACAGCACAAAGCCGCCGCAATGGCATCGGCCACATCATTCGGTTCCGGCGCCTCGCTCAATCCCAACATCGTCTGAATACTACGCTGCATCTGTTCCTTACTCGCTCGCCCGTTACCGGTCAATGATTTCTTGATCCGCGTCGCCGAAAAATGCTTCACCTTCAAGCCCGCCGCGCCGGCCTTCTGCAGTATAACGCCCCGGGCATGTCCCATCAATATCGCCGTCTTGGGATGCGCATAATGAGAATACAATTCTTCGATAGCAAGCACATCCGGCCCAAAGCTCTCAAGTATACTCCCAATATCGTCCGCGATTTGGTTCAAACGTTTCTCAAGTTCCCTG
>DAOVIC010000076.1 GCA_030671565.1 Anaerohalosphaeraceae bacterium | reverse complement strand
TCCCACAACGGAGGCTGATACGCATCCGGTTCGATACCAAGCATCTGCCAAAGCGGTTCGATATCCTCCCCCTGTATGACAAGGTCGACACCAAGCGATTTTGCATGATCCGGACAAAGCGTAGCATACACACCGCCTGCGACAATCGCTGCACCCGGCGAAAATTTTCGCACGTCCTCGACAACCTCCCCAACCCCCTGATACCAGTACGTCATCGACGTCTGGACAAGGACGAAATCAAACGGCCCCTTTTCAGCAATAAAACGCTGGAAATATTCCCGTCCAACTCCAAAACGCTTGTAATATCTTGGAATGTTACGAAAAACATCAGGCTTTTCGATCTTAACCGACGGGTAGGGCCCACGCGACCATCGATCGGTCCTTTCGGTGTTTCTTTCCGGTATCGACGGGTGACCCCTGTCCATATAGTCAAAAAGCACCATATCCGCTTTGGAGCGCATAAGCCCGGCAACAGACAAAAGCCCATAAGGCCGAAGCCAGAAATCATACGCCGTAAAGTCGTAAACAGGTGGATTTACCAATAATATACTGACCATGATTGAAATTTCCCATTTTGTTCGCGGTAACCTGTTTTTGGCAGCTAGTTCCCATTTTACTCGCGGGCATTTACTACCCTTAAGGGTATATTCGTAAAGACATAAACACAGGGTACCGTTTGTACGAAGTAAAGTCAGTACAAATACTTTTGCAGAGCACAATTTTTTGGTAGAATTGCGGCTATATGGCGAAGAAAAAGAAAAAGGATGTGATCGGCAGTATTCGCAGGGAGGTTTCTACGTTCCCAAGCGGACCCGGCCTGTACTTCATGAAAGATGCCAGGGACGTTGTGCTTTATATCGGTAAGGCGAAGAATTTGCGTTCGCGTGCCGGGAGTTATTTTCAGCCTTCCGCCGACCTTTTCGCAACTCGCGGCCCGAAGATCGTCGAGATGATAAACAAAACCGTCACCGTCGATTACCTTGAGACGGCAAGCGAAGTCGATGCGATACTCCAGGAAGCACGCCTGATAAAAGATATCCGCCCGCCCTACAATACTTCGCTCGTCGACAGCAAAACTTTTCCATACCTCGAGATCACCACACGCGACCAGTTCCCCGGCGTCTACATCACGAGAAATCCTAAAAACGCCAGGAGCAAACTCTTCGGCCCATTCACGAGCGTAAGCGATCTTCGCGCTGTACTCGTACTGCTACAGAAGATTTTCAAGTTTCGAACCTGCAAGCTGGACATCCGCCAGGAAGATGAAAAGCGCAGATTCTTCAGACCCTGCATACTTTACAGTATCAAGCAGTGCGCCGCGCCATGCGGAGCAAGGATCGAAAAGGACGAATACCGCAAACTCATCAACGACCTCATCAGGTTTCTCCAGTCGAAAAGGGCGACCGTACTTCGCCGGCTCAACAAGCAGATGGAAGAGTCGGCGATAGCGATGGAATACGAAAAAGCCGCCATGTTCCGCGACCGTATACGCCTGATAGAAAGACTCGATCAGCGGGGCTCGATCGAAGCAAACGTCCAGCCGGAGGTATTCGCCACCGACCCGTCCGATGCACTGGAAAAACTGCGAAAAATATTCGATGTCGAAACCCCGATACGGATTATAGAAGGTTTCGATATAGCCCATATCTCCGGCGAGGCGACCGTAGGCTCGCTGGTGAAATTTATCGACGGCAGACCCTTCAAGAGCGGCTACCGCAGGTTCAAGATCAAGACGGTCACGGGTATCGATGATTACGCCTGCATGCAGGAAGTTATTACGCGTCGCTACAAACAAGCCAACGAGGGCGAGGAACTTTTCCCGGACCTGGTACTTATAGACGGCGGAAAGGGCCAGCTCCGCGCCGTCGAACAGGCCTTTATGAAAATGGACGCACCAATGCCGTTATTGGCTTCGATAGCAAAACGCCAGGAGGAAATATTCATCCGCGGAAGAGAAAAATCAGTAAAACTCCCCGCAAACAACGAAGCAAAAAAACTCCTCCAGTACATAAGAGACGAAGCACACAGATTCGCCCAGCACTACCACCACATACTAAGAAAAAAAGCAATGCTCAACGAGTAATAATTACTTAAGGGTAGCTTAATTGCTTAACCGGGAGATTATACAGGTGTCCCCGTTCAGCTCTTTCCTTCTTACTTCTTTTTGAGCGATATTTTCCATTGCTTTTGAGATCGCCGCCGCACCTTTTTTCCCTAGTGTTTTTGGGGCTGTGTATACTATGGCTTCGTCGGCGAGTTTTTGTTCGACAAAAGATGTGATTACTGTCGCCCCGCCTTCTATCAGTAATCGCTGGATGTTCCGCTTGCCCAACTCGTCGAGCAGGGCGGCAAGGTTGCACTTTCCATGTTCGTCCTCTGCGATGAACAGCTCTGCGCCCTTATCCAATATGCCTTTGTGTTTTTCATATGCTTGCCTGGTGGTCACGATCAGCGTAGGGTATTCACCGCATTCGAGCAGTTTTGATCCTGGTGGTATTCTCAGGTTGCTGTCGAGGACGATCCGCAGTAATGGCCTTCCGTCACAAGGCCGCGGCGTAAGCAGCGGGTCGTCTTCTATCACGGTATTTACCCCGACAAGTATCCCCTGCACCGTCCTTCGCAGGGCATGGACATCTTTTCTGCTTGCTTCGTTGGATATCCATTGGCCGTGTTTGGCACTGTCCTTATACGCCATGTACCCGTCTTCACTTTGCGCCCATTTCAGAATTACCCACGGCAGCTTGGTCTCGGCAAACTTAAAGAACCACGGGTTTAACGCCCGCCCCTGATCGGAGCAAATCCCGACAACTACTTCGATACCCGCTTGCCTGAGTTTTTCTATCCCTTTACCCCCCACATGATCGGAAGGATCTTCCGTAGCGATAACGACCCTTGCGATCTTTGCGGCGATGACCGCATCTGCACAAGGCCCCGTCTTGCCGACATGGCTGCACGGTTCCAGCGTTACATACATCGTCGCGTCTTCGCTGTCGTTGCCTTTTGCGTTGCAATCTGCAATGGCGTTTACCTCCGCGTGCCCGGCGCCGAATTTTTCGTGATACCCCTCGCCGATAACCGCATCGCCCTTTACGATCACGCATCCAACCGCAGGGTTAGGCTCGACATTTCCGATACCCTTGGCCGCAAGTTCCATCGCACGCTGCATGTATTTGACATCATCCATTGATCATCTCGATGAATTTTTCTTCGTCGATAATTTCAACGCCCAGCTTGGCTGCCTTCTCGGCTTTACTGCCGGGATTGGCACCGACCAGAACGTAATCGGTTTTTTTGCTTACGCTTGACGATGTTTTTGCCCCGCTGTCTTTTACTGCTTGGGCGATCTGTGTTCTCGTAAAGTTTTCGAGCGTCCCCGTTACTACTATCGTTTTACCGGTCATCGCGGTAGTTTTTTTCTCTACCGGTGATTTTGGATTTACCCCGAGATTTTCCATCTCTTCTATCATAGCGATGTTGTCGCGGTCGTTGAAATATTCGCAAACGCTTTGAGCGATGGTCGGACCGATCTGGTCTATCCCTTCAAGCGTTTCAATGTCCGCGGCGATCAGCTCATCCAGCGTAATAAACTTGTCCGCGAGTATCTCTGCCGTCTGTCCGCCAACGTTTAAAATTCCCAAACCAGTGATCAACCGCCACAGGTCCTGCGTCTTGCTTTTTTCTATCCCGTCGAGCAGGTTCTCTGCGCTTTTTGTTGCCATCCTGTCCAGCTGAGCAACCTTAAAGATGTCCAGCTTATAGATATCGGCAAAGTTTTTGACAAGCCCGTTATTTACAAGCTGATCGATAAGAGCCGGCCCGAAGTTCTCGATATCCATCTGTCCGCGCCCGACAAAATAGGCGATACGTTCTTTAAGTATCGAATTGCAGTTTGGATTGCTGCACCGCACTGTTGTAAAATCCACCTCTTCCTCGGCACCGGTTTTTTTTCGCTTGTTCACCGTGACAACCGTCGGGCTCTCGCAGCTTGGACAGTTTGCCGGGATCTCGATCGCCTTACTGTCAAAAAGCGACCTCGCCTTTACCTTAACCTCGATCACCTGCGGAATTATCTCGCCTGCTTTTTCGATTATAACGGTATCCGAAACCCGCAGGTCAAGCCGTTTGATCTGGTCGAAGTTGTGCAGCGACGCTCGTTTTACGGTCGTCCCGGCAAGTTTCACGGGTTTCAAATTTGCCACCGGCGTCAGTATCCCCGTTTTGCCCACCTGAACGTCTATAGACTCGACAACCGTCTCAGCCTGTTCGGCGGGGAACTTATACGAGATGCACCATTTAGGAGCCCGTCCCGTCGTCCCCAGTATTCGCTGCTGGGCAAAGCTGTCAACTTTTATCACCATGCCGTCGATCTGATAACCGAGACTTGCCTTTTTGTTTTGCCACGCTTGACATATCTTTATGACTTCGTCGATATCTTTGGCACGTTTTATATTTGGGTTTGCCGGCAGCGAAAGTTTCTCCAGAACCCCAAGCGTTTCATAATGCCCGTCCGCAAGGGCCTCACTGACTTCACCGATGGAATAGGCAAAGAAAGCCAGGTTGCGGGATGCCGTGATCCTCGAATCAAGAAGTTTAAGCGAACCTGCCGCCGCGTTTCTCGGGTTTGCAAATGGCGGCTCGCCAGTCTCTGCTTTTTGCCGGTTCAGTTCCGCGAAGGATTTTTTAGGCATATATATCTCGCCGCGAACCTCCAGAACATCGGGGGCATTTGCGGCCCCCATCAGTGTCAGCGGGATCGCCTTGATCGTTCTTACGTTTGAGGTCGCATCGTCACCCGTCTGCCCGTCCCCTCGAGTTGCCGCCTGGATCAGTTTGCCCTTTTCGTATCGAATGCTTATGGCAAGCCCGTCGATCTTCGGCTCGACAACATATTTGTAAACCTCATCGCCGAGAGCTTTTTTAACCCGATTGTCAAAGTCCCGCAGCTCATCCGCATTGTACGTGTTATCTATGCTCAGCATCGGGGATCTGTGGCGGACGCTGGCGAATCCTTCGACCGGCTTGCCGGAGACCCTTTGCGTAGGCGAATCGTCTGTTATCAGTTCGGGGTGTTCTTCCTCAAGTTTCCTCAGCTCGCTAAACAGCTTGTCATACTGCTGGTCTGTTATCTCCGGTGCATCGAGAACGTAGTAGAGATGGTCGTGTTTGCGAATCTCTTTTCTGAGCACTTCAATTTGTTTTGAAATATCGTCAGCCATAACGCCCTTCGTTATATTCTTTTTTGCAGGCAATTGCAAGTCCGGCAATAAAAAAACCCGACCTGCGACAGGCCGGGTTTGTCAAGCGATCTTAAGGGAACCTCTAATCATTTTTGCCGTAAAGCCACTTTTCATCTGATAGCTCATAGCCGGCGATCTCTTCGTCGGTGAAGTAGATCGGTATTTCAAAGTCCGCAGATTCCGGCGAGTCCGATCCGTGGATGAGGTTATAGCCTTTGGAACAGCTAAAGTCGCCTCGGATGGTACCGGGTTCGGCGGTAAAGCCGAAAGTCGCCCCCATCATCTTGCGGGCCATATCGATAACTCCCTCAGCTTCCCATACCATCACCATCGACGGCGAAGAGGAGAGATATTTTACTACGCCCTCAAAAAACGGTTTACCCTCGTGAACCGCATAATGCTTTCGGGCAAGTTTTTCAGGTATCTGCATGAATTTCGCCGCGACAAGCTTAAAACCCTTCTTCTCGAAACGCGATATTATCTCCCCAACGAAATGCCTCTGCACGCCGTCAGGTTTTACAATGATCAATGTTTTTTCTGTCATAATGTGCCTGTAAAATATACCGGTTTCAGATTAAAAAAACCTGCCGTATCGCTTTATACTGATCACCCTTGAAAATTCCCGCTTTGTTCGCGGTAACTTATTTGTAAACAAATAGTTGTCGTTTTACTCGCGGCCGTTTACTACCCTCAAGAGCATACTTATGCCCCTTGCGGAATGATATATATCTCCACGCGACGGTTAGCAACCTTGCCTTCTTTTGTTTTGTTGGTTCCGATGGGCCTGAATTCACCAAATCCGCGAACGCTCAAACGTTTTGAAGCGACATGGTTACTCGTCAGTTTATTGAGTACTCCGATCGCCCTGTGCGATGAAAGATGCCAGTTCGTCGGATGTTGTGCGCGGCTGTGTTTGATAGGATCGTTGTCCGTATGTCCGGCGATTATCACGTCGAACTTGCTGCCCGTTTCGCTGTTAAGTATCGCCGAAAGAGTCTTGATAGAAGCCTCTGCTTTTGCGTTGACATCGGCGCTTCCGGAACGGAACAAAAAGTCGCTCTTGAATTTGAGAATACCGGTTTCTTCGTCAAAAGCTATCATCTCGCTGCTTCCGGCTAATTCCTGCAAAGCGATGCTAAGCTCAGCCGGAAGTTGAACACCGCCGCGAAGCAGTTGGGCACGGATCCTTTCCACAAGTGCCTTCTTGTCCGCGATGTCCTTCCTTAAAGCTGCGATCTCAGCAGCATTTGCACCATCGCTGGCCGTAGAAGTGCCCTTAAGTATCTCAAGCCGCCTTTCCAGTTCGTTAGCTTTTAACGTCGCGTTATTCAGCTGGCTTTCAATGCTGATGATACGCTGGGCCTGCGTACGATTCTGGCTCATTGCCACATTATACTGTTCCTGCGAAATACATCCTGTGATAAAAATGATTAAACCGACGATAATGATTGTAGTGAGGGGTCTTACGAATTTCATGGGCGAATCCTTTCAATAATTAGTGACTATTGTTAACAGTTTAGAGCTTCCCTGAATTTATGCAAACTGCTTTGCCACTGAATAAGACAAAAGCTCCTGCATCCTAATTGCAATCGCCACACAGGCACGCGTCCTGCGATATGCTATTTCTTGCCTTTTTTCTTCTTGGGCTTTTTAACTTTCTTCGGCTTCTTAGCCTTCTTCGGTTTCTTAGCTTTCTTTGCCTTAGCCTTCTTTTCGCCTGTACCGGAACCCGTCATTGCCGCTGCAGCGAATACTATTCCTAAAACAGCGATCAAACCGAAAAATACCCACCACAGCATAGCCAATGAAGATACATCTTTAGAGACTGCTGTCAATATCCCGGGTTTTACATTAGCAAAACTAAGAAGAAGTATAATCGTCGCGTAAATAAGTATTGCAAACGGGATCAAAAGCAATCCGCCAAACAGGTTATCCGACCCCGTCGGTTCGGGTTCGATATATTGTGCGGCAACTCCCCCGCCAGTTGCCATTACTGACTGAGGTTCTGCATCCTCAAATATCTTGTCCGCTTCCTCTGCTACGCTTCCGCCGTCAAGGCTGTCAGCTTCCGGTAAACCGTCAATATCATCTGCCGCCGGAAGTATATCGTCAAGTACCGCACCTAATGAAGTATCGTCTGCCTGCAGCGAAAGGTCCAAAAGCCCGGATCCGCTTCCGATGCTGTCCAGATTAATATCTGCATCCAGGTCGCCAAGACCTGTCGAATCGCCGCCGTCCTCAAGATCAAGATCGAAATCATCTTCTGAGTCAGGTGACTTCGTTTCACTTCTACTGTCGCCCGTCAGATCGAAATCGCCTTCGCTTTCGGCAAGAACATTGATACCTGCAGTTCCCATGCTCGTGTCGGCACTCGTCAGTTCGCCAAGCGAAACCTCATCTTCACCGATCGCGTTCAAATCACCGGAACCTTCTTTCTTCTGCTCGCCGCTGCCGCCAATAAGACCGCTAAGAGTCTCATCGCTGAGCAGGCTCCCGTCGTCACCGCCGATTGACTTCGGATCCTCGACTCCGCTCTCGTCAGAAAGCAAAAAGTCCATGCTGTCCTCCGACAACATCCCAGAACCGAGTTCGTCGTCTGCATTTTCAAATATCCCTGCTTCGCTTTCCTCGCCGGCAAGAATTCCAAGGCTTTCATCGGATACCGATGTGCTTTGCAGTTTTAAACTTTCGTCGCTTTCGTCGATCGCGGCAATTGTATCTTCGTCGATAATCACTTCGCCGGTCTCATCTGCAAGCGGCGCAATGTCTTCGCCGCCATCTTCAGCGACCTCAAGAGCTTCTTCATCTTCCAAAGGACTTTCATCTTCGCCCATGAGCAGACCAAGCGTATCGCTGCTGGCTGTCTCTTCCAGATCAGCGACATCACCATCCATCTCGATAGCTGTCTCCGCCGCGACGGTATCTATGTTTACCGTTTCGCCTTCGGAGGGCAGTTCGCCAAGCATCGTATCAACGTCGGATACTTTGAAAAGCTGCTTACTTCCATCCCAGAACTCACGCAGCTTACCGGCGTCAACCAGTCCCTGAACTTGTTCCTTACTTTTGCCGAGTTTTTCGACAACTTCGTCTAATGTGAAAAACATTCCTGCCATAATTAGATTTTCCTGATGAAGTATTCGACTTATCGTTTAAAAAGCCGTACAAACGCCTGTCAATCAGGGTTTTTACGTAACAATACCCACGTTCCTATTATACGAAAACCCCCATACCATGCAAGGTAAATATTTAAGAGCCCCGCGAGAGGTTGAT
>DAOVIC010000133.1 GCA_030671565.1 Anaerohalosphaeraceae bacterium | reverse complement strand
CACGTGATGTAGAGGTACTAAGTGGTGTCGCAAGGGCATTTACCGATTCGCTGCACCTCAAAGACACTCTCGAATCCCTCCTAAAGACCCTTGATACGCATTTGAAACTCCAAAGGGGCATCATTACACTTCTAAACCTGGATACCGAAACCATTGATATACAGGTCGCCCATGGCCTCAGTAAGGAACTGAAAAAACGGGGAACATACAAAGTCGGCGAAGGCATCACTGGTAAGGTCGTAGAAACCGGAAAAGAGGTCGTAATACCGGACATACACAAGGATCCGAGGTTTCTCGCAAAGACAGGCACACGACCGAAGACAAAGGGCCAGCGACTCGCTTTCTTCTGTGTCCCGATAAAGCTCGAAGGCCGTACGATCGGCGCGATAAGTGTGGACCGAAAGGCAAGACCTGGCGACGATTTCGATTCGAATGTACGCCTCCTGGAGATCATCGCCACAATGGTCGCCCAAGCCGTAAAGCTTGACAACCTCATAAAATCTGACAAACGCCAGCTAACCATAGAAAACGAAATGCTTCGATCGGAACTCAAAAAGCGGTTCAACGTTCACAACATGATCGGAAAAAGCAACGCCATGAAGGAAATATACCGCCTCATCGAGCAGGTCGCAAACAGCAATGCAACTGTGATGATACGCGGCGAAAGCGGAACAGGGAAGGACCTCGTAGCCCACGCCGTCCACTACAATTCTCTCCGCGCAGACAAACCCTTCGTAAAAATAAACTGTACCGCACTTCCGGAAACACTCCTCGAATCCGAACTATTCGGCCACGAAAAGGGCGCTTTTACAGGTGCAGTAGAACGGAAGATCGGACGTTTCGAGATGGCACACGGAGGAACCATCTTCCTCGATGAGATAGGAGACTTTTCATTAAATCTCCAGGTAAAACTCCTACGCGCCATACAGTTCAAGGAATTCGAGAGGGTCGGAGGAACAGAAACCATAAAGACAAATGTCAGGATTATCGTTGCAACGCACAAGGATCTCGAACAGGAAATCAAAAACGGCGTTTTCCGGGAGGACCTTTACTACAGGATAAACGTCTTCCCCATCTTCCTCCCTGCGCTTAGAGAACGAAAAAACGATGTCATGCTCATGGCCGACAGTTTTCTCGAAAAATACGCAGCCGAAAACAACAAGGACATTAACCGCATCTCAACGCCTGCCATCCAGATGCTCACCAGCTATCACTGGCCGGGAAATGTTCGCGAACTTGAAAATTGCATCGAAAGGGCGGTACTGCTCTGCAATGAAGACGTCATTCGCTCCGAGCATCTGCCCCCATCGCTGCAGATGGTAAAGAAAACAGAGAATGTCGAGGGAAGATCCTTGACCGAAATTATCGAAAACAAGGAAAAAGAGATCATTGTAGATGCACTCAAAAAAAATGGGGGACACCAGAGAAAAACCGCACAAAGTTTAGCAATTACAGAGAGGATACTCGGCTACAAAATAAAAAAATACGATATTCTGCCAAAGTACTTATAGAAGGACACCCTGTAAAACCTGTTTTTGATAGCAGCATTTGATTCGGGAACATTTTTTAACTGTTCGCATAGATTTATAAAAACAACCCTATATCCTCAGCGTAGTACCCTTAGATTCGACGAGATTGCAAAAACTTATTTGATGAAGTGGTAAGTAAATCAGAAAATAAGACACAACAATCGAGAAGAATCAGAAAGGCAGGGAACATAAAACATCGCATCCCTGCCTTTTTGTGTAATTATCGCAAGGTCGCTCGATCCACCTTAAAATACCGTCGCCGAAGGTGATCCCACCCATTCGTCATTGGCTATTCAGCTTTTTCGTACTTTCTGCTCTCTGGCCGCTAAGCGGCTATTTTGCCGCCTTCATCCCCTCTTGCAGCGCCTTCTTGTTGATCGCGATAAGAGCAGCCTTTTTCCTGGCAAAAAGATCTTCGACCGCACTTGCAACACTCTCCATTTTCAGGATTCCCGTCTTGCTGATAAATGCCCCAAGTGCCACAACATTAGCGACCCTGGCGTTCCCAAGCCACCGGGCTATTTCCAACGCATCGACTTTCACAACTTCGATATCGTCCCGAACGACATCCCTCATGATCATCGTAGAATTAACGACCGCAAGACCGCCGCTTACTATTTTGTCCTCGAACTTATCAAGCGAAGGCTGATTAAGGATGATCGCCATGTTTGGTTTATCAACGAAAGGGCTGGCAATTTCCTCGTCAGATACGATCACCGTCGCGTTCGCGGTCCCGCCCCGCATCTCTGCACCGTAAGATACCATACCTGCGACGTGTTTACCTTCCATAACGCACGCACGCGCGATGATATTCCCGGCCAGCACGATGCCCTGACCGCCAAATCCTGCTATCACGATCCTTGCCTGCTTACTGTCCATCTTCATCCTTGTAAACACCCAGCGGGAAAACACTCTTCATATCGATATTCACAAACTCTGCGGCTTTCGGCGGCGTCATTTTCCAGTCAGTAGGGCACATCGAAAGAACTTCCACCATCGAAAAACCACGTCCCTCGATCTGGTTCAAAAATCCCTTACGGATTGCTTTTTTCGCCTTGATCACATTCTTGGCATCGTTGACCGCAACCCGTTCCAGATAAGTAACACCGTCCAGCATACTCAAAAGTTCGCAAACCTTGATCGGCGGCCCTTCCTGGTTATTACCGCGTCCTGCTTCGGTAGTGGTAGACATCTGCCCCAACAGCGTCGTAGGAGCCATCTGCCCGCCAGTCATACCATAAATCGCGTTATTAACGAATATCACCGTAATATTCTCCCCCCGGTTTGCCGCATGGATCGTCTCACCCATCCCGATTGCCGCAAGATCGCCGTCACCCTGATAAGTAAACACAACGTTTTCCGGCTGCAGACGTTTTATCGCCGTCGCAACCGCAGGGCTCCTCCCGTGAGCGCACTCGATGATGTCGCACTTCATATAATTATAGAACAGAACCGCACACCCCACAGGAGCCGTCGCGATCGTTTTTTCACGAACCCCAAGTTCGTCCAGCACCTCGGCAACAAGACGGTGAATAATACCGTGCCCGCAGCCGGGACAGTAATGCGTCACTGTATCTATAAGACTTTCTGTTCTGCAAAAATTCATCGGATACCCTAAGTGTGGATCTCTTCAATACGTTCAAGAATATTTTCCGGCGTCGGATACCAACCGCCACCGCAACCTAAAAACTCGACCGGAACACGGCACTCGGTAGCAAGGCGGACGTCTTCGATGAACTGTCCGTTAGACATCTCAACCACCAAAAACTTCTTCGCCGTTTCAGCCAATCTTTTAAAGGCACCGGTCGCCAGGGGCCACAAAGAGATAGGACGTATCAATCCAACCTTCATCCCTTTATCTCTCGCAAGACGTATCGCAGCCTTCGCGATTCGCGCCGTCATACCGTATGCCGCTATCACAAGCTCGCAATCGTCCGTCTTATATTCCTCGAAAAGCTCCAGCTCAGAAGCGATCTGCTCATACTTCTTCTTCAAATGTTTGTTATGCACCGCAAGTGAATCCGACGGATTCAGATACAGCGTCTTTATCACCCTCGGCTCTCGCCCCTCACAACCATCCAGTATCCAGTCCTTTTCCGGAAGCGTAACTATCGGCTTATATTCCTTAAGCTCAACCGGCTCAGCCATCTGCCCAAGTATCCCATCCCCGAGTATCATCACAGGGTTGCGGTAGTAATCCGAATAGTCAAAAGCATTTTGCGTAAGCTCATACAACTCGTCCAACGTAGAAGGTGAAAGCACGATAAGTTTGTAATCGCCGTGTCCGCCACCCTTAACCGCCTGGAAGTAATCGCCCTGTGAGGCACGGATATTTCCAAGCCCGGGACCGCCGCGCTGCATATTCGCGATCACGCACGGAAGTTCACCTGCGGTAATATAACTTATCCCCTCCTGCTTAAGGCTGATACCCGGCGATGAAGAACTCGTCATACATCGTGTCCCGGTCGCCGACGCACCGAAGATCATATTGATCGCCGCAACCTCGCTCTCGGCCTGAACAAAAACGCCGCCAACCTCCGGCATCCTGCGCGACATATATTCAGGAACCTCGTTCTGCGGAGTGATCGGATAACCTGCAAAGAAACGGCATCCGGCACGGATCGCCGCCTCGCTCATCACCTCGTTACCCTTAAGCAATATTTTTTTAGATGCCTTACCCAAAACGCTTTCCTATTCCATGTCTTATATTACAAGCCTTGCCAAATGGTCAAAACCTTCACTTCTGCTTTCTGCCTTACGCCTTTTTTTCTTTACTTATAGATATTGCGACATCCGGACACATCTGACAGCAAAGCGCACAACCGGTACACCTGTCCTTATCGCCATTTAGCATGGCATAAGTGCTACCGCTTTCATTAGTTGCATCGGACATCTTAAGACACCCGCGAGCGCACTGCAAAACACAAAGCCCGCAGCCCTTACAACGCTCAATATTAATTTGTATATCTGCCATACAAGTACCCAAATTATAAACCTCAACCGCTGACCATCCTACAGGAAATGCTGCCGACTAACAATGAAAAACCGCTGGTTCTTTTATCGAAAATAGCCCATTAAAACTATGTAGAT
>DAOVIC010000150.1 GCA_030671565.1 Anaerohalosphaeraceae bacterium | reverse complement strand
TTCGGACTTTCTTAAGCACAATCTTAATATATTTCCAATCAACTGCCCCTGTCGTGTCATTATTTATAATTTTACAACCGGCAAGTCCTATAAAAATTAACAAAGAGGTGTAGGTATATAGCAAATATGCATCAAAAATCCGCTGCCAGTTGCTCGTTAAGTGCACCGTCCCCACAGTCGATATCGGAGTAAGTGATAAAGTCAGCGGTATAACTGCGCTATGGAATGAATATGGAAAAGAACGATCCTTTGATCTCATACTTGCGTGAGGGCGATGTCCTTGGCGAATCTGCGTTAAACGAACTCGTTGAATCTTGCGATTCTTCCGGCAAGAGTATTATTGCCGCTCTTAAATCTGAAAACCTTGTCACAAAGGATCAGATGACCCGGGCGATCGCCGTCAGCAACGGTATTGAGTTTATCACTCTAAGCCCCGACATGATCGACCAGATAGCCGTTCGCCTGGTACCATACGATATGGCCAGGCAGTACGATCTGGTGCCCGTTCGGATCGACAAGGACAAGTTGTTCGTTGCCATGAGTTCGCCGATGAACCTTTCGATTCGAGATACTATCGAAGCAAAAAGCGGTTACAAGGTCATCCCTCTTGCCGCTACCAGCGAATCGATAAAGCAGTGCATTGCATACTATTTCAATGTTGAAAGCGTAACGCGTCAGGATATTGTCGCGATGCGATTGAAGCATTCACCAAACAACGAAGTCAAGGCTAAAAAGTCTCATGGAAGTAAAGTCGCTGACGCTCCGATCGTTCGCCTGGTCGATTCGCTGATAACCGGTGCTATCGAGTCGCGATCCAGTGATATACACATCGAACCTCACGAGCCGGACATGCGGGTTAGATATCGTGTCGACGGTATTTTGGTCGAAGCGGTCAAGATCCCGATCGGCGCACAACTGGAAGTTATTTCTCATATCAAGATACTTGCCGATATGGATATATCCGAACGCAGGATACCGCAGGACGGTCATATTCACTATGAGCATAACGACAAAGGGTACGACCTGCGTGTATCTTCGCTGCCCGCAACTGGCGGAGAAAAGATCGTAATACGTATCCTTGACGCGACTTCGGGGCTGAAAAAGCTTGAGAGCATTGTAAATGGCGACACTGACCTGCAAAAGTTTCAAAGGCTCATTGCCAATCCTTACGGAATGATACTTCTTACCGGTCCGACCGGAAGCGGTAAAACGACAACTCTCTATTCGCTCATTCAGGCGCTGAACAAGCCGGACAAGAACATAGTAACAATCGAAAATCCGGTTGAGTATCGACTTAACGGAATAACACAGATCCAAACGAAGTCTGAGGTCGGCATGACATTTGCGTCCGGTTTGCGGAGTATTCTCAGGCAGGACCCGGATATTATTCTTGTCGGTGAGATACGTGATTACGAAACCGCCGAGATCGCCGTAAGCGCTGCCCTTACCGGGCACCTCGTCCTAAGCACTCTTCACTCCAACGATGCAGTCGGAGCGGTTTCGCGGCTTGTCAGTCTCGGTATACCTCATTTCCAGATAGCAACATCTCTGTTAGGTACCGTCGCCCAGCGGCTTGTCAGGACGATCTGCCCAAAGTGCAAAACGTCTTACAGTCCCGAACCCAAAGAGGTAGAACTGCTTTGTACGGAGACCCAGGAAAAAGAGGACCTCTCGTTGTATCGCGGAACCGGTTGTGACATATGTCGCCAGACCGGATACCTCGGAAGGCAGGGTATATATGAGATATTCGAGATGAGTCCTGAATTAGGGACGATGCTGATAAACGAAGCTTCCGATGACGCGCTTAAGACTAAGGCTATATCCGAAGGGATGAGGCCTCTTAAGGCGCAGGGTATATCGCAGGTTAAGGGCGGAGTTACAACAGTTGAAGAACTCTACCGTGTAGTTGATATGAGGGAATATTAATGGCAGTGTTTGAGTATATAGCGAAGGACTCGACGGGCAATACTTTGTCCGGTTCGTATACGAACATCGAGAGTATAAGGGAACTGAGGCAGGAGATGAAGAAGCTTGGCTATTCTCTGGTCAAGGCTCATAGAGAGAAACAGTTCCTTGATAAAAAGGCAAAGATCAAAAACTCCGACGTTGTTACTTTTGCTTACGAATTAGCCGGCATGTACAGTGCGGGCCTTTCGATCGTCAAATGTCTTGAAACAGTGGAATCGCAGACAGAGAATATATCTCTAAAATCAGTCATAACAGATATAAGGCAAAAAGTCGAAAGCGGCCTTCCTTTGCCGGAGGCCTTTGCCGGTTACAATGAAGTGTTTTCAGATTTCTTCATCGGTATGATAGAAGCCGGTCAAGCGGGTGGAAAACTTAGCGAAACTCTTACCATGGCAGCTGATTACCTTGAGAAGCAGGAGGAATTGAAGAGTAAGGTGCGTTCGGCATTTGCCTACCCGGTAGTAGTTTCGGTGATGTGTCTGCTCATCGTATCTGCACTAATGATTTTTGTGATACCAGTTTTTCAGAAGATGTACTCGCAGCTTCACGTTACGCTTCCGGGGCCTACGCTTGTTCTCGTTGCGATAAGCGAAGCGGCCAGACGTTTCTGGCCCGTCATTATTCCCGGTATAGCGGTTGTCGTATATGGGGTACGCAAAATAATCAAGATGCCGCAGGTGAAAATTCGACTCGATTCGATAAAATTAAAAATACCCGTATTCGGGCCTCTTAACCGGTTGGTAGTTGTCAGCCGCTTTATGCGGACCTTTGCGATGATGCTTTCCGCCGGTGTCGGTGTTGTCGAGTCCCTCGAGTTATCAAAACGTGTTGTTGGTAATAAGGTGATGGAGGATGTAGGCAGTGTGATCCAGGAAAAGATAATGGTTGGAAGTTCCCTTGCCGAGCCTATGGCAGAGTTTGATATATTTCCGCCTATAGTCTATCAGCTTGCCGGCGCAGGCGAAGAGGCGGGTGTTCTGCCGGAAATGTTGCTAAAGGGTGTCGATTTTCTTGACGCCGCCATCGAGCGGCGAATACGTTCCTTGCTAACAAAACTGGAACCTGTTTTATCGGTCGTACTTGGTGCGATAGTAGGCGGCATTCTGTTGGGTGTATACCTGCCAATGTTCGATTATATGGGACAGATAAAATAATTTGCAAATAAAAATGCAATATACCTAAACCAGCGTAGCTTTCAAGCCGATAGAAAAGTAGCCTGAAAAAAGTCAAGTAATAAAATCAGGTGTTCAGCCGATATTGAAATGATTAGTAACGAAATATGAGAGGCAATGAGATGTTAAAGTCAAAAAGAAAAGGTGTGACATTGATCGAGCTTTTGATCGTAGTTCTGATTCTGGCAGCACTTTCTGCAATCGCAGTTCCAAGGATATCTCAAAGTGCCACCAACGCAAAGGCCAAAGCTTGCCTGACAAACATTGACATTCTCAATTCTTCGATTGAATTGTACAATGCCGAGAACGGTGTCTATCCGACAAACCTTACTACGGTAACCAACGATACGGCTCTTTTCCCGGATGGTGCCCCAACTTGTCCAATTACCGGCGCGGTATACTCGAGTACGCTGGTAAATAACCGTGTCGATACTTCAGCTCACAGCCACTGATACATTGCGGTTTGCAGGAGAACCTACCGTTTTCCTGAAGCTATAATAGTGAGGATGGTCAGCAGTTACAACCTGCGGCCGTCCTCTTGCTATGTTCGGACAAGTCTATGAAACGTACGCGAAAAGCATATACTTTGGCAGAATTGGTAACAGTATCGGTCATCGTCGGCGTTATGGCAGCGATTGCTGTTCCACGCTTTAATCTTGCCGCCGTACACAAACAGACAGCCGATACGATCGCCAGAAAGGTCGTTACCGATCTTAGGCGAACTCGTATGATGGCCATTGCTAATGCGGCGGGCAACTCTTTGGGCTATGAGCTCAAAATGTCCGGCCCATCTCCTTACTCTTCTTACGAAATTAAAAACATCGATACTTCTGCCACGCTGGATATGCATTCGATCGATTCGCAGGTTAGTTGTTCCGGCGGATCGACTTTTCAGTTTGCCCCGCTCGGTAATCTGATCAGCGGCAGCGATACCGCCATTACGGTAAGCTC
>DAOVIC010000029.1 GCA_030671565.1 Anaerohalosphaeraceae bacterium | reverse complement strand
GCGTATCGCCTGCTGCACCGCCCCGTCATCCGACCACGCCTGGCAACCGAGCTCATCCTTCTTTTCCGGCAATCCAAACAGCAGCACCGCCGGTATCCCAAGCCCGGCAATTTCTTTTGCCTCATCGGCGATCGTATCAGCAGAAAAATGAAAACACCCATCCATAGACTCGATAGGCTTTTTAACACCGACACCGGGACAAACAAAAAGAGGATAAACAAGATCGTCCGCACTAACCGCGTTCTCACGAACAAGCCGCCGCATCCCGCAACTCTTACGCAAACGCCGCATTCTAACATCAGGAAATTCCAAGTTCAAACCCTTCGCAAAACAAAAGAAATATTATTTTTATCAGGGACACAGTACTAGGCCAACATCCGACCATAAGCAATTTATCCTACCAAAGCAACCCAAAAAAGTCCAAGATGATACCTTATCCCCAGCGGAAAAATTTTTCGATGATTTCTATAGAATTGGCGAAGAATCAAAAAGGGAAACAGCAGGAACACCACTCGCACTGCCGCTGGTAAGGAAATCCGCCCACAAACCACCTGACATAAAAAAACGTCGAACAATATTCATTTCGACAACATCGTTCCCTGGCAGCTCTTTTTCTTCTCATCGCACATCTTTTTGTACCGGCGATTACGCTCATCTTTGCTCCGGGCGCAAAGCACGCAGCAAAAAAGCGGGACCCCTGCGATCATAGTTCCTAAAAGCACGTATGTTTCCACAACTCAACCCTCTGCTTTTGCAAATAAAACACACCACCCATCCATGATTAACTCCCCCTAAATGTCCAATTAGAGCACTTAAACTTTTTATGTATACACTAAAAATTTAATTGCTCTAATGCCCCCAAAACTCATTCAGGTAATCATACGAACAACCCCCGTCAAAAGTGCGGAAAAAATCCACGTTTCCCCCATCCTGTACCCATAAACCACTATTTAAACACTGACACGCACGACATTATTGCATCTCAAAAAGTCACTTAAAACTGTCACAGCCCCGGATTCCACAGGTACTCAAGACGAGGCACTGTTAATTCCTGCAAACTATCCCTGTCGATACCAAAACCAAACCTGCTTTCCGCACTCATCAAATTCGCAAAAGAGAAAGGCTTCTTGTACTCGACAACCTCTGCCCCCGATATACTCGCAAGTTTTTCCGCAACCGATATCGCCTCCTCGATATACCCGACACCATCGATAAGATGTTCATCCATCGCCTCTTGAGCACTGTAAATACTCCCGTCTGCCAATTTCTTTACTTCTGCATAAGTAAGATGATCGGCGCGCCCGTCCGCCACAAGACCCACAAACCGCCCGTAAGCAGGCGATATCAGTTTGTCATACAGATACTTTTTCTGCTCTTCGGTAGTTTCATTAAAAATGCTAGGCCAGTTCTTCTTCTCACCAGACTTGACCGTCACCGCGTGAACTCCAAGCTTTTCCTCAAGCAGATTCTTCAATACCATATGATTCATGATGACACCGATAGAACCGGTTATAGCGGTAGGCTCGGCAATGATCTTATCGCAGGCGACAGACGTGTAATACCCGCCGGAAGCCGCAACCGTCTGCATAAAAGCAACAACAGGCTTACCGGTCTTCAACCTCAGCCGCGATATTTCATGATGGATCTGATCGCTCGCCGCAACTCCTCCGCCAGGCGTGATCGTCCGGACAATTACAGCTTTAACATCAACATCCTTCCCAGCCGCCTGGAACTGCTTGCGAAGTTCATCGCTCATTTCACCGTTGATTATCCCCTCAAGACGGATCACTGCGATCTTATTGGAAGCATCCCCGCTAACAAGTTTTTCTTCCGTGAAAAAACCATCTCCCCCGCTGCCGAATATCGTCGACGCCGCCAAACCTATCAAAAGCAGAAACATAAAAATATTGCCAAGAACACTCAGCACAAAAAGGATCCGCCATAAGATACGAAGCGGAGATTTCCTGCGTGGTGGTTCTGTATAAACACCAGCTGCCGAAACGGGTACCGGCTCTTCAAAACCATGATCAGAACCGCTGTCATGTGGGCCTTCATAATCCATAACAATTACCTCTCAAATAATATCTGGAAACAAAAATTATACCTCAAAAACCCAAAAAGTCAAAAAAATACACAAAGACGGTCATATCGAACAATAAAGAAATGTCGAAACAAATGCGGAAAACAACTATAATGGGCCAAAAACAAGGCTCTTGAACGATGCCGGAGGTGGGACTTGAACCCACACCCTGTTGCCAGGACGGGATTTTGAATCCCGCGCGTCTGCCAATTCCGCCACTCCGGCGTAAACAAGAGGCGTAATTTTAACCAACGAGGCAGCTTTGTCAATCCCAAATTTTCCATTTCATATACGCTTTTTGATACATTTGCCGCTTCCATGCCGATATACAGGCATACCGAACAGCAATAAGGAACGACTAACCGCCACGGTTAGGTTATATCGGAGCGATTAATAATATGCTTGTAGAAAGATTTGCCGAAAATCCCCTCATCACCCCCGAAGACGTACCCCCATCGCGACCCGATTATGAAGTAATAGGTACCTTCAACGCTGGCGCCGTCGAATACAACGACGAAACACTCCTCCTCCTCCGCGTAGCTGAACGCCCTTGCGATAAACCCGCCGACGTCCAGATAGCACCCATCCTAAACACCGCTACGGGCGAGATCGAGCTCTTTTGCAAAAAAAACAACGACCCCAACATCGAGATACCGGACACACGCGGATTCTACTACAAAGGCAAGCTGTACCTGACAAGCATATCCCACCTGCGGCTGGCCCGCAGCACAGACGGCGTAAACTTTACCGTCGAACCAACCCCAGCCGTCTTCCCAAAAATGCC
Source organism: Anaerohalosphaeraceae bacterium (assembly GCA_030671565.1). The sequence continues at coordinate 10,652 of DAOVIC010000029.1, read as the reverse complement.
CTACGAAACTTTCGGCATTGAGGATCCCCGCATTACCCCGCTCGAAGGACGTTTCGTAATAACATACAAGGTCGTCAGCGAAAACGGTATTTGCACGGCACTTCTGGAAACCGAAGATTTCAAAACCTTTGACCGAAAAGGCATCATCTTCTGCCCGATGAACGTAGACGTCGTCATCTTCCCCGAAAAGATCAACGGAAGCTATTATGCCCTCACACGCCCCGTTCCGATGTATCTGGGCCCCGCCGCCATCTGGGTCGCAAGTTCCCCCGACCTTATTAACTGGGGAAACCACAAACCGTTGCTGCTTCCCAGACCCGATTACTTCGACTCGTCAAAAACAGGAGCAAGCTGCGTCCCGATTAAAACTGAAAAAGGATGGCTCGAGATATACCACGCCTCCGACAAAAAAAATCACTACCGTATCGCAGCCGCCCTGCTCGACCTTAACGACCCGGCCAAAGTTATCGCACGCGCAAAGACTCCGCTAATGAAACCACGCAAAGACTACGAAACAAAAGGATTTTTCTCAAACGTCGTTTTCGCCTGCGGGCACACAAGAAAAGAAAACGAGATAACCATCTACTACGGAGCATCGGACGAGTCAACCGCCGCAGCAAAGATAACTATGGACAAAATACTCTCAACCTTGCAATGACCTAAAGGTTACCAATAAATTTTGAATAATATTTACAACACAACCCGCCTAAGCTAAAATACGCAGAACTAAAACTAACCGCTGGAGCTGTAGATGCTTACAACAATTATATTCGACATGGATGACACCTTATACGATGAGATCGACTACTGCCGCTCAGGTTTTGCCGCGATCGACACCTATCTAAGCGCTATCTACCAGACAGACGCCGGCGCGATCTTCGAGGCACTCTGGGCACAATTCAATGCCGGAAACCACACAACAACATTCAACGCCGCACTCGATTCACTGGACATCGACTATGACCAGAAAACGATAAAGAACCTCATAAAGGTATACAGGGAGCACAAACCGGACATCTCGCTGGATGAGCAAACCTTTGAAATATTGAGCGCTTTGAGCCAAAAATACGACCTCGCACTGATAACTGACGGCTTTTTACCCGCACAAAAGCTAAAAATTGAGGCCCTGGGCCTGAAAAAATTCTTCAAATGCATCGTCTGCACAGAAGAATTAGGCAGAGAATTCTGGAAACCGCACCCAAAGGGATTTGAAATGATCCTCGAAAACCTCCGGGCAGACCCCAAAAATACCGTCTGCATCGCCGACAACGCCAAAAAAGACTTCATCGCACCCAACGCAATGTCAATAACAACTATACAACTCATACGCCCCAACAAGGTACACCTGACACAACCGGAATCCCCCCGGGCAGCCCCAAAACACACGATAAACACCATTGACGAACTTCCCCCGCTGCTGGAAAAACTCCAAATCCAAACTTCTGACCCATAGAGGCTCGTTACGTAAGTTTTTTTATTGACGCCAATATCGTTTTTATATATATTGTGTGTTAATGGGGCCGGCATACAAGGTGTAGCCGGACATCTAAATGAATTTGTGACCTGTATCGTTTCAAGGAGTTCCATATGCCCGCAGCACGACAAGCCCAGAGCAGCAATAGCTGGTATCCCGCCATCGTCATGGCCTGCCTTTTCCTTATTTGTCTCGTTTTTGCTATCGTATTCTATGTAAAATACGCAGATGAAGTCGCGCTCAAGACCGCTGCCGAGTCAAGAGCCAGGGACATGTCATCCTCGAAAAGAGAAGCTACGGAGTTATTTGACGAACTGTTCCTCGCCGTCACCGGACAGACCAGCGATGCCGAAACAGGCGCAAAACTCAACACCGCAAAGATAAAGATCAACGAAACAATAGCCGCTCTCGATGCAGACGCGACGGCTGTATATGGCGCAGAAGGATTTGACCTGCTCCAGACTATCGTATCGCTTAAGGCCAAACTTGATAAGGCACGTACAACTGTCGCCGAATATGAAACACACATCCGTGAACTACAGGAAGACTTTGATATTACGATCAAGGAATACGACGATGCAGCCATCAAGCTGAACAGCGAAAAAGATAAGTACCTCGCACAGCTTAACGAAGAGATTGTAAAATTTAACGACCTGAAACGGCAGATGGAACTTTCCACAGATGACCGTATCAAAATATGGGCGGGCAAACTCGACAAAGCCGAAGACAAACTAAAACAGCAGAACATCGAGTTGCTCAGAACACAGGCCGACCTTAACGAAACAACGGCCCAGCTGAAAGAAGCGCTCAATAAGATCGCCGAGATCACACCCGCACCCGACAACGAGATACTTGCCTTTGAACCGGACGGACGGGTATTTACCGCCGACCTCCTCGCCGGTCTGATCTACCTCGACATAGGGCTAAAGGATCACGTCTATGTCGGACTTACCTTCAAGGTTTTCGAAAAGGACGCACCAATGCCAGAAGACGGCAAGGGAAAAGCTGAGATCGAAGTTTTCCGCGTGACAGAAAACTCTTCAGTTGCAAGACTGATCGCATCCTCGCCAAAGAACCCTGTTGTCGCAGATGACATCGTTGTAAACATGATCTGGGACAGCGAAACAAGCAATTCGTTTATGATAGTAGGCGATTTCGACTTTGACGGAGATGGTAAAATAGACCGTGACGGCCGCGAGAAGATAGAACAACTGATCACACAATGGGGCGGAACCATCAACGACAAACTGACCATCAACACCAATTTCCTGGTCGTTGGAACCGAACCGACATTAATGAGAAAACCCACTGTCGCGCAAATGGACATGAATCCGACGCTCGAACAGAAATACGAAAAAGCCCTCATACAGTTCAACGCATACAACCATGTCATCGAAAGGGCGAACACGTTATCCGTACCTGTCTTCGACGTTGCAAGGTTCCTTAGATTGATAGGCTACAAAACACAGGCTGAAAAAAGTACCGGATTTTAACGGATCGGCTTTATAAACCGCAATCCTGTAATCTGCGATACAACAACAGCCAGGCCCTATAATAGCACCTGTTATCGCTGCGCACGCCTTGCAATACCATATCTCGTCGTAAATCTGACGTCTATACCTGCCAAATAATTTCCAGATTAAGTACCCCCAATTGAACGCCGATATATTTCCAAGTCAGCGGAAACTTTTATTTCGATATGTTCGTATAAGGCAGCAAATACATGAAGATTCCTTTTATCAGTGACAGACGTGGTGGTGACAGTAGACGTGAAAATAGTCGACGTAAGGCCGAACGTGAAGATTCAGACCGTCGGCAAAGTGAACGTCGTGTTGAGCAGCGGCGTACCGATATAAGACTCATATACCCAGCCACCGATTCGCCGCAACTGATAGTTTACCCCCCTGGAGCGGAACCAAAGATCATTAAGGCATCTCTAAGATCACTGACAACGGATTTTAGAATTGCAGACATTTCAAAAAAGGCCGTACGGTTTATATGTGAAATCAGCTGCGACAAATGCAATAATCCGTTGAAATTAACGGAAAATATGGCTTTTACGGTACAATTTCATGATGAAGAGATCATTGACATGACTGCTTCGCTGTATAGATATTTCAGCGATTTGAATAACAACGCCGGCACGTTTGTCACTGTTCTGGATGTCCCCTTAACACAGGAACGGATCATCAAGGAACAGTCTTATCTGCTGAAACACTATCCGGATTTTTGCAGAGCGGAAATGATTGACAAGCGATCGCAGGAAGTAGCAAACACCACGGCAGAATAATTTCAAACTGGGATTCATTTCAAAACGGCTTATCTTAAAGTGCAAAATTTTGCATCAAACTGACTGAAAATGCGCACACAACTGCATGATGACGCAGAAATATGCAAAAGATCGCATCATTTTGAACAGTTTTGAAAAAGCGCGCAAAACACTGCAATTTTTTGCAATCCGCTGCAATCTTTGAATTTTCATAGCAGAAAAGGCCCGAAATTTTGCAGAAGAAAAGTAGAGAGAAAATGAAGACAAGGGGATAATAAGCACGGTGAAAGTCGATACGTTTTCCTGACAAACCGGCTGTCTGGTTCGATGGTAAGTGGAAGAATTACGGCGAAATGAATAGTCTTTAGAGGCATTGCTTATTTTTCCATAAGAAATAGTTATAAATCGGATAAAAGATCGAAAAATGGCCCCGCAATGTGATATAATAAGCAAACACCTGTGTTTTAACAGTAACTATTAGTGGATATATCAGAAATACGAATCAGGAGTACTAATCAGGGATACGAAATAATGCATCTTGAAGCACTGAGGACATTTTAGGGGGGCTAATTAATGCATCTTGAAGCACTTAGGACATTTTGCAGTTTGGTTGAGCTTCGCAGCTTTTCTAAGACTGCCGATAAGGAACTGATAAGTCAATCTGCGGTTTCTCAGCAGATCGCTCAACTTGAAACATTTCATAAGTGCCAGCTGATCGATAGGCGCAAGAGGCCGCTTGAGCTTACCGCTGAAGGGCATCTTTTTTATGAAGCCTGTGAGGATATTCTTGAACGGTACGATAATTTTCGCAACGATCTTAACAGTATGAAGAAATCGGCAACTTCTCGTGTCAATGTTGCGGCGATCTTCAGCATTGGAATGCATTACCTTCAGCCGTATGTAAAAGAATTTATGGGGAAGTATCCAGATGCTCATGTGAAGATCGAATATTTGAAATCCAGCCAGATCTATGATTTTGTTCTGCAAGGTATTGTGGATATTGGCGTTGTGGCAGTTCCTAAGCCAGCACGAAATATCGACGTCTACCACCTTGCCGATGAACCTCTTGTGTTTGTATGCAGCCGTGAGCATGCGGTTGCGGAACAATCCGAGATATGTATCGAGCAATTGAAAATGTCAAAATTTATTGCTTTTGAAGAAGGAATCCCCACTCGGATACTGATCGATAGTATTCTGGAACAACATAATGTGGAAGTGTCCACTATCGAAGCATTTGACAATACCGAAACCATTAAGCGTGCCGTCGAAATCAATACGGGTGTGACCATTCTACCTAAAACCGTTGTTCAGCATGAGGTCGCAACGGGCAGTTTGAAAGCGATACCATTTGCGGGGGTAAAATTTGCACGTCCAACGGGAATAATCGTTCGCAAAGGAAAGCTCCTTACGAAAGCTGCGGTTCAATTTATCGAGCTGCTTAGAGGGGAAAACGCTGTGTAGATTTTTTGCCGGCGAATCTTTTAAAAAGAGTGCTCAAAAAAAATTACCCCCCTGAATTCACCTCCTAACAGCCTTATAAGTAGACTCACTGCATGTATAAGCTTAACTAATAAGGCTTATTAGCAGAAACATCTCGTCATTTTTGTACAATGTTATTATAGTAGTATTGATACAATTGATCGATAGGAACTAACATAAGCGAAGGCATTTTCATGGATAACGAAGCGTTGAGAATAACCCTTTTTTGCTGTTCGAACAGCTTTGAGCGTGAGGACCTGGCGGACTACTGCAAGGGATTTGATGCGAGCATGTTCAAGGTGATCTGTTTGCCCTGTTCCGGTAAAGTCGATGTTCCTTATTTAACCAAAGCTTTTGAAACAGGTGCCGACGGTGTTGCGATAGTGACGTGTAGGGAAAATGAATGTCAACGTCTCGAAGGTAATATGCGAGCACATAGACGCGCTGGGGCGGTTACTTCGCTGCTTGAAGAGATCGGTATCGACGCGTGCCGGATGACGGTAATTACACCAAAGACGGAAGGAATCGCCGAGGTAAGCAAGTGTATTCAGGAGTTTTGCCGCAAGATCCAAACTTTGCCAAAATTATCTGTCTAACAGCATATCTTTAAATAGGAAAGTAAAGTCGTATGAAAGTTGATAGCGGGCTTGCCGAGAAAATTAAGAGCGGGAGTTTTATTGTTACCGGCGAATATTTGCCGGTTGCCAGTTGCGATGGTTCTGTTATTGGGGACACCGCGAAGTCTCTCAACGGGTCTTTGACCGCAGTCAATGTTGCGGACAATCATTTTGGTATCGGTGCATCAAGTCTTGCGATGTCTTTTCTTTTTAGTCAAGCCGGGCTCGAGCCTGTTTATCAGATCATTACACGTGACCGGAACCGTATAGCGATCCAGTCCGATCTGCTCGGTGCGGTTAGCCTGGGTGTCAGGAACGTACTTTGCCTTTCGGGTTATAATCATAGTCTCGGTGCATGCGATTCTGCGAGCAGCGTTTACGATATCGATTCTATTCAGCTTATCGCAGCGGTAAAAGCTATCCGTGACGAGGGTAAGCTTCTTGACGGGACGGAAGTTAGTGGCGAATTTTCTGTTTGTATCGGTGCGGCTGCGAATCCTAATCTTCAGCCTTTGGGTTTGAATATAATCAAGCTCGGTAAAAAAGTCGAAGCCGGCGCGGATTTTATTCAGACGCAGGCTGTGTTTGATACCGAAGTATTTTCCAAATGGCTTGAAGCGGCAAGGTCAGAGGGTATTACGGATAAATGTTCCGTTCTTGCGGGTGTGCTTCCTTTGAAAAGTGCGGCGGAGGCTGAGGAACTTAACGAGAAGTATACTGATATTCAGATACCTGAGGCGATCATAGAACGAATTAAGTCTGCAGGATCAGATGAGGCTCAAGGAAAAGAGGGCCTTGCTGTGTGCGTAGAGATAATAGAGAAGATCAAAGATTTGCCGGGCCTTAGGGGAATTCATATACTCTCCGGCGGCAATGAATCAATCGTCCCTGAGGTTGTTAGCGCGGCAGGACTTTAGAGAGCGGGAGCATTTATGCCTAAGAAATATCACATAGAGACAAGTCCAGTGCCGCCCCGCCGTCCCCGTGTGGGTAAATACGGTGTGGTCGACTGGCGTGAAGACTGCAGCCGGTGCCATAACTGTGTCAAGAAAGCCTGTATTTACAACAGGCACCGTGAGGAAGCCAAGTATCTTCGCGATCTCGAAGATGTGGATGCTTTGTTCTTTGACTGCATGGGCTGTTTTTCGTGCGTTCAGAATTGTACGAAGGGGCTTTTGAGTTTGTCTGTCAATCCGGCGTATGAGAAGCTTGGGAACAGTTACTGGACACCAGAGATAATTCAGACGACGTGGGTTCAGGCTGAGACGGCGAAAATTCCGGTTTCGGGCGCAGGTTACCGCGGTAAGTTTTCGGGGCACGGGTTTGACTCGATGTGGACAGATATGTCCGAGATCGTTCGCCCTACGCGCGACGGGATCCATGGGCGGGAGTATATCAGTACTTCTGTGGATATCGGGAGGAAGCTGGGGCATCTTTCATTTGGCAGCGATGGCGGCGTATGCCAAACTCCTGAGCTTGTCGAACTGCCGTTGCCGCTTATCATCGATATGATGCCTGAGGAGTATCAAATTCCGCAGATCGACAGTTTTGTTGTCGAGGCGGCTGTGCGGGGCGAGATTATCGCGATAATCGACGCGAAAAAAGCGGGCAAGATCGAGGGCGATCCTAAGCGCTATCTGCCGCATGTCGCGTTTTATCTTGGCAGCGATGTTGAGGCGGTCGATGCGAGTACGCTTGCCCAGATGCGTATGGTCGAGATCGCTGACGGTGCGGATGTTTTTGAACGTATTAAGAAAATCAAGTCGATCTGCCCTGCCATCGTTATTTCGGTTCGGGTGGAGTTGGATTCTAAGGGTGTTGAGCGGGCGATCGAGCTTTCTGAAAATGGCGCGATCGAAGTTATCCATACGGTTGCGGATATTAACGGCGATGAGATCGGTGCTGAAAAGCCCAGGTTTATAAAGGATATGCTTCGTGAGATACATTGCGGGCTTATTGAGAACGGCAAACGGGATGAGGTTACGCTTATCGGCGGAGGCGGCATCGCATTAGCAGAACATGTGGCGAAGGCTTTGCTTTGCGGTGCAGATGTTATCAGTGCGAATCTTCCGTTTCTTGCGGCGCTGGAATGCCAGCTTTGCAAGACGTGCGAGAAAGGTACGTGGTGTCCGGGGCGGCTTGAAGATGTCGATCCGGCGTATGGGACAGGCAGAATAATAAACCTGGTTAGTGCGTGGCACAACCAGCTTATCGAATTAATGGGCGCAATGGGTATGCGTGAGGCCCGTCGGTTACGCGGCGATGTCGGGCGAGCAATGTTTTTTGAAGAACTTGAGGAAGAATCCTTTGGGAAACTTTTCGGTACAAGAAGAGAAGCTTAAAGAGCTGTTACCGGCTAACACTCTTAAGAGTCGAGTTAAACAGGTCGAGGTCGATCGCGAGATCAAGCCTGCTAAGTCGAGGTTTCGCAACGAGATCGCGAAATATGTGATACGCCGCAGCGACGCGTGTGTCAAATGCGGTAAGTGTGCGGAGATATGCCCTAAGGGTGTACATGTGCGGAAATCGGGTTACAACCTTTTTGCCGAGCCAAAGAGCGATCGGTGCGTCGGTCCCGCCTGTGAAAAAACGGATCATTTCTGCATTGCGAAATGTCCTCAAAATGCACTTCGCATGGTTGAGAATCCGATGATAAAGGCACTTGGCGATTACCGGTGGACGAGCGACCTTATGCTTGCGACGTGGAAGATGGCCGAGAGCGGCGAATCACCTGATGAAGAGTTCGGGTTTGAATATGACTGCGGCGATTCCGGGGGCGGGTTCGATAAGCTTCGGATCAAGTTTCCTGATGAGCCGGTGGAGTTGTCCGAGGACGATATCGATATCAGTATTCAATTGAATCGCAGCAATGACGGTCGACCTGAGATAAAAATAGATGTTCCGTGGTATGGCGGCGGGATGTCTTTCGGTTCTGTGAGTAATACGACGCAACTTGCCAAGGCGCGGGCTGCGGTTGCTTTCAACACGTTTACGTGCACCGGCGAAGGCGGTTATATGGAGCGTATGATGCCTTACGACGATCATGTGATCACGCAGGTTGCGACTGGTCTTTTCGGAGTGCATGAAGATACTATTCAGCGTGTTCCTATCGTGGAATTTAAGTATGCACAGGGCGCGAAACCCGGGCTTGGCGGACATTTGCTCGGAGATAAGAATACCCAGGCGGTTTCGCGTATGCGTGAGGCAGTAAAGGGTATTTCGCTTTTTTCTCCTTTCCCGTTCCATAGTGTCTATTCGATCGAAGACCATATGAAACATATCGACTGGATCAAGCATATCAATCCTCGTGCACTGGTTTCTTCCAAGGTTTCGACGCCTACCGATGTTGATATGGTTGCGGTTGGCAGTTACTCGGCAGGGAGCCATATTATTCATATCGACGGCGGATACGGCGGGACGGGTGCTGCACCTGATATCGCAAAGAAGAATATCGCGATGCCTATCGAATATGCGATCCCTAAGGTGCATGGATTTCTGGATGCCGAGGGCGTGCGAGACGATATAACCCTTATAGCCAGCGGCGGAATACGGTCTGTGCATGATATTGTCAAGGCAATCGCTCTTGGTGCTGACGGAGTTGTAATCGGTACAGTCGAACTTATCGCACTTGGATGCGTAAGATGCAGTAAGTGCGAAAGCGGGCGCGGCTGTCCCAGGGGTATCGCAACTACCGATGAGGAACTGAAGCAGCTTATGACGGTGGAATGGGCGACGCAGAGGGTGATCAATCTTTATGAAGCCTGGCGGAAACAATTAATATCCATCATGCGCAGGCTAGGCGTGCGAAGTATCGGCGAACTGCGAGGCCGGACCGATCTTCTGGTGCATCTTGACTATACAAATGACGTGGAGAGAAAATCGTGAGCAACGAGTCAATTGAAAAATATCTCGATTCGAGGAAACGTCTTGTCGACGAGCTTGAACTTCCGCGTGTTGTGCGTAAGGGCGAAGAAGAAGGCGGTTGCGGGGTTGTGGGTTTCTGCTGCAGCGTACCGGTTGGCGGCAAGCATATTTATGAGCCTTCGAAGCAGATGCATAACCGTGGAAACGGTAAGGGCGGCGGTGTAGCGGCTGTTGGTTTTGTTCCGGAGCAGCTTGGTGTAAGCGGCGATGTGCTGGACAACTATTATATGCTGCATATTGCGTTTCTTGACGTGAGCGTTCGCGAGGAGCTTGAGGAGAAGTATATTTCGCCGAATTTTGAGGTCGCGTCGACGACGAAGCTGGAAACTGTGGACGACTGGAAGAGCGTGGCGGGTTTGGAAGTGAAGCCACCTGACGTCTGGCGTTATTTTGTCCGTACAAAGGACGCGGTGCTGGAGAAGTTTATCAAAGACAATTCATTCGAGGGTATGGATCGGCAAAAAGTCGAAGACGAATTTATCGGGCAGAACAGCTTTAGCCTGAATCAGGAATTTTATGCGTCGCTTGGTGAGCAGAAGGCGTTTGTTCTGTCCCACGGTAAGAATATTATGATCCTGAAGGTTGTGGGATATGCCGAGGCGATCGTTAAGTATTATAAGATCGAAGAGCTTGGTGCGCATGTCTGGATCGCGCATCAGCGTTTTCCGACGAGGGGGCGTGTTTGGCATCCCGGCGGAGCGCATCCGTTTGCGGGCGTAAATATGGCGTTGGTTCATAACGGTGATTTTGCGAATTATCACTCGGTTAGCGAGCATCTTATTCAACGTAATATTTATCCTCAGTTTTTGACGGACACGGAAGTGTCGGCGCTTATGTTCGACCTTATGGTCAGGACTTATGAGTATCCTCTTGAGTATATTATTGAGGC
>DAOVIC010000123.1 GCA_030671565.1 Anaerohalosphaeraceae bacterium | reverse complement strand
GAGACTAACGTTCAGGGTACGCTTGTATTGCTCAAGGCTGCGATGGACAAAGGCATAGGGCGGTTTTTGCAGGTTTCTACCGATGAGGTTTATGGTTCGCTTGGCGCAGAGGGGATGTTTACCGAGGATACTCCTTTGAGTCCTAATTCGCCTTATTCGGCCAGTAAGGCTGGGGCGGACCATCTTGTTAAGGCGTTCGGGCATTCGTGGGGGCTCGAATATAATATTACGCGGTGCTCAAATAACTACGGGCCGTATCAGTTTCCTGAAAAGATGATCCCTCTGATGATCAATAATGCTTTGGCTGACAAGGAACTGCCGGTATACGGCGATGGCCTGTATGTTCGGGACTGGCTTTATGTTTACGATCACTGCGCGGCGATATGGAAGGTTTTGACGGAGGGCAAGCCGGGCGAGGTCTACAATATCGGCGGAAATAATGAAAAAACGAATCTTGAAGTGATCGGGCTTATTCTTGAGAGGCTTGGCAAGGACTCATCTCTTATAACGTATGTAAAGGATCGCCCGGGGCATGATCGGCGGTATGCTATCGACTCGAGTAAGGCGATGAAAGAGCTTAGGTGGGCGCCGATGGTGACGTTTGAAGAAGGGATCGTAAAGACTATCGACTGGTACCTGGAGAATAGCCAGTGGCTTGAAACGATCGTATCGGGCGAATACGAAAAGTATTACGATTCGATGTATTCGGGGCGGTAGAAGAAACTCTGTAATTATTGCAAAAGCGGTCTCTGGAAGGGGGGTTACTGGAATCTTTTTTCGAGGCGTTTGGCAGTAGTTTGTGCGGTTTTTATTGCCAGTTGTTTTTGGTTTTGTATTGGGGCGGTGTGTGCCTTTCGATAGCTTTTGTAGAATCTCATTCGGTCGGCGGCGGTCAATTGCTTAGAGGGTATCATATTTATCTGTACTAGATTTTTGAGGCGTAATTTTTCGGGCAGTTTTGCGAATTTTTTTGTTCGTTCGTTGTCGAGGAAGTAAAACTGCCATTTGCCGTCCTGCCTGCGGGCCATGACGTTTCCCGGCCTCAGGTCGCCGTGGAAGATGCCCGCGTTGTGCATAGTTCCTATCGTGGTTCCGAGATCGGTGAAGAATTTACGGCGTTGCGTTGCCTGTCCCCGGAAGATGTCCGATATGCAGGCGTAGAGGTCCTTTGCGTTTTCGAGGCTGCGTGTTATTACGAAAGTCTTTATGCACAGGCCAGCGATCTTCAACCGGCCTATCGCGACAACTTCCGGCGTAGACAGTCCGTGTTGGGCGAGCATGGTCGCTGCACTGGCTGCACGTCTTGCACGAGAGGGGCGGAAGATGTGTTTTAGGAAGTCCAGGGGTGAGCGGTAGAGGTACTGCTTGAAAAACAGGTCCTGCTCGTGAGAGGCGAAGTTGACTTTGCATCTGAATACCCTTGCGAATTTTGATGCGGGGACAGGTGTAAAGGGTCCGCGAATATCATAGGTGTATTCTGAGAGGATGCGGCCTGTGGAAAAAGTTTTGGCAAAGTTTCGATTGACGAAAACCTGCCAATTAGACATACGGACCTTGTCGAAGATATTCGGTTGGGCAGCGGTTGGTGTCATTTAGGCCTCAGTGTCCGACGATGGCAATATTAAGACGGTTTGCAAGGGCGATGGTTTCGGGTTTTTCCAGAATAAGTGTTTTGCCTTTCTGGACGACGACGCATTTGCCGCCGTTTTTTGCGAGTGACTCTATCGTGTCCGGTCCGATGCAGGGTACGTCGAATCGCATATCCTGGTTTGGTTTTGCGGTTTTTATCAGGGTCCATCCACCTTTTTTGCAGAGGCTGCCTGCACGTTTGATCATTTTTGCAGTCCCTTCAATTGCTTCGACGGCGATAATTTCTTTTTCTTTTACGGCGATTGCCTGTCCGATGTCGAGTTCGCCAAGCTTTTTGACTAGCTGCCATCCGAATTCAATGTCTTCGGTAACCCATGGTCCCGGTTTGCATTTTGTCATGACTCCTTCGTCTGCCAGGTGATCCTTGCAGTACATTGTCGAATCCTCCAGAAAAATTTGGCCGCTTGCCAGTTCGTCTGCGATGGCACATAGCACCGTGTCATTACGTTTGTCTGTTTTTCGCAGGCGGCAATACCAAATTCTAAGTGCCCGCCAGTCGGGCAGGTTTCTTATTATTCGCCACGGTGCATACATTTTTGTTTTTGCGACACGTCCAACCATGATCGTTTTGGCGGCGCCGTTTTTTCGTAATTTTCTCATCCATGCGCCTGGTCTTAGGACGGCGCCTGTCATAAAGACGTCGACGTGAGCGGCAAGTGCGGGGTCACAGCTTCCGTTTAGTCCGATGCAAACTACGCGGAGGCCGGCTTTTTTGGCGCCTTTGGCAACCATGAAAGGCAGACGCCCCTGTCCTGCGATTAGACCTATAGTCTCCGATGCCGGCATTTTGGAGTTACTCCGTATCTCGCAGCTTTTTGATCTGCTTTTTTAAGATTTTGATATCTTTACGCATGTCCATGATATGGGGCATGGTCGCAAATATCCGCATCGTTTTTTTGGCTTCCATCGCGGGCGATCCGAGGTATGTTGCACCTTTGGGGATGTTTCCGTGCACTCCGGATTGTGCCCCGACCCGAACCATGTCGCCTATCTTGAGATGTCCTGCGACGCCGACCTGTCCGGCGAGTACGCAATGATGTCCCAATGTTGTCGAACCTGAAATTCCAACCTGCGGGACAAGGAAGCAATATGGTCCGACTTTTGTGCCGTGTCCAATGGCGACGAGATCGCCTACCTTGGTGCCCTTGCCGATGACTGTGTCGTCCAGTGTTCCTCGTTCGATGGCAGCACAGGAGCCGATCTCTACATCGTCTTCGATTATTACCCGGCCGATCTGTGGTATTTTGTGGTGTGCGCCCTGGTGAGTTGCGAATCCGTATCCATCCTGTCCGAGCGATGCGTTGGCCTGGATTATTACGTGGTTGCCGATGACGGTTTTGTCGAAAATTACGGCGTTCGGGTAGACTATGCAGTCATCTCCCATTTCGACATCGGGACCGATGAAGACGCCGGGGTAGAGGTAACAGTTTTTGCCGATGATGACATTTTCGCTAATCGTTACAAAATCGCAGACCTGACATCGGTCGCCGAGTTTTGCAGTGGGGGCGATGTTTGCGTTTTCGCTTATTTGGACAGGCGGGTGTTCGCGGTGGCCGTGGAGAAGGACGACGACCTGCTGTAAAGCGTAGTACGGATCGTCGACGATGAGAAGCGGGACTTTGATATTTTTATCGCCGCAACCGACAATGACAGCCGAAGCGGTGGTTGCTGCAAGCATAGACTCGTACTTTTTATTGCTCAAGAAAGTGATCTGGCCTTTCTGAGCGTTTTTCAGAGTGGAAACAGATTCTATTGCGACGGAGTTGTCGCCTTGTACCTGTCCGCCTACGTGGTCGGCGAGCTGCTGTAATGTCTTTGATAGCATGTATGGTCACCTTAAATTTAAATTTAAATGCGGTGGGTATTATATCTGAAAATCGACAGTAGTCAATCGCCAAGCATTTTAGATACTATTTCAGTTACAATTGTCTGGTTTTGCGGATCAGGACCGGAGAAACTGTCGGCGGGGGCGGTTACAACCTCTACATGCGGCCCGATAGGGCGGTAAATGTCCGGATTTGTCGGGCCAAACAGGACGACGGTGGGTGTGCCGAGGGTAGCGGACAGGTGGCTTATGCCGCTGTCATTGCCCAGAAAACAGTCGCAGGACGATATAATCTGCATTGTTTGACGCAGGGGCAGGGAAGAAAAAAGCCTGCCGATCGCGGACAATGTGTCCTTTTGTTCTGCTGAGAATCTCTCGATTTCTGCAGGTCCAAGCAGGAAAACTATTTCGTGACCGGCGGCTTTAAGATTTCTTGCGACGGCGGAAATATTGTCAATGTTCCAGCATTTGTATTGGCCGCCGCTGCCGGGATGTATCACGACCTCTTTTTTGGAAGCATCTACCCCGAGTGATCTTGCGAGCATTTTCCCGTTTTCGATGTCGGTTTCGATCGGCTGAATAAGTTTTGCTTCCTGGTTGAATTTGAAATCGGTTTGCTCAAGATCGTTTGCCTGGCAAAACTTTTCGATGTAGAAACGACTGATGTGAGTCGATTGGTTGTCGTCGGGGATCAGGGGCAGGATCGAGATATGGGCGGGGTGGCTTGTGTAGATGCTTGCGATGAGATTGTTCTCGAAGTTGCTGGACGGCTCGCCGAGGAAGCTTACTATCCACTCGTAGCTGCAGAGTGATTTTGCGAGCTTTTGTCCTTCGTCGAGTACGAATTCGTCGGGATCCACGAAGAGATTGTATAGCGGCATCGAATTGATGGACCTCGTATTTGAGATGCAACTCCTTCCCTGCAGATATTCTATGTAATCGGCATTGCCGATGAAGTCTACAGCGTCGAGGGCGAGCGTTTTTTGCATGTATGCCGCAAGAGGCAGGGTGAGCAGGTTATCGCCGATGGCGCCCGGGTTTATGATAGCTCCTCGCCTGCCTTCGCCGCATGCGAGGGGCGTATCGTCACTGGTAATTTCTATTACTTCTTTACACATATAAAAATATTGCGGTTACTCTTTCGTTTTGTTTCCGCCGAAGATTCCCTTTAGACCTTCGCCGATTCCTTCGATACCCTTTTTGATTTCGTCTGCTCCATTTTCGATGCCATCGGTACCGATGTCAGTTGCCTCTTTGAGAATTTCTAAACCTTTTTCG
The DNA here is from genome assembly GCA_030671565.1 of Anaerohalosphaeraceae bacterium. Next base: position 420 of record DAOVIC010000123.1, on the reverse strand, counting down.
ATCGTCTCTGCGGAGATGTCCTTCAGGGGGCCGATGATCTCGGATGGGAGGAGGTCTTTTCCCTGCTGGGCGACACCTTTGGCAATTGCCATAAGTATTTCAGAAGTAAGTTTAGCAACGGTCATCTTATCATCCGAACCGAGGTCCGTCATTTTAATCGGAGCGAGTTTGAAGGTTATCGTGTCGGTCTTTCCGGGTATTGGAAGAAGTTTTACCTTTACTTGAACATTTTTAATTTCGAGATTTGCGATCTTAAGGTTCTTTTGCGGTTTTTCTTTCGCTTCCGGTTCGGCGGGTTCTTCTTTTGGTTCTGCTTCGGGCATGGAATCGAGAATTGTTTGCAGATTTGTTTTCAGGCCCTTTTGTTCTATGACGAGTGCTACGTCGTCAAAGATCATATCCTGAATTTCAACGGTGTCG
>DAOVIC010000013.1 GCA_030671565.1 Anaerohalosphaeraceae bacterium | reverse complement strand
GGGCAGGCTTGGTATTGCCGTGGAACTTCCTCGCGGCAAAGAGCCTAATCCCAGGCGTCTTGACAAACTGCTTCAAAAGCAGGACGAGTTGCTTGATAGATAAACAAATCAAAAATCAAAATTGAGGAATCGCCTTTAGCGAGGTTGTTTTTATTGGTTTTTGCGGTGATGCTGCGGGGCGTGGCGAAAGGGGGCCGGGGGGTCTTGAAACAGTATTTCTTTAGAAAAGTTTTGGTTTAAGCCGATATAAACTTATGCGCGGATTTTCTTTAAAGATGTTTTTGTTGGGGTTTATGGCGTGAAAAATGCTATTTTGTATAAGCGTGCGGCTGAGGTGATATTGTTTTGTGTATGTGTATTTCTGTTTTTCAGCTGCATACCAAGCGGTGCGTTTGGTTTGGATTTTGAGAGGGGTTTTAGTCTTTCCGACTCTCCAAGCGAGTATGTTTGGCCGCATAACGACCCTTCGAGCAATCTTTGCGGGCGGTGGGGCGCATTTCCTGCTTATTATATCATGAAGTATATCGGTCCGGGTATTTTTGTATTGCTTGGGACAGCGATGTGGTGGCTCGGTGTGAATATTGCTGGCCGATCGGTGACGCAGCCGATATTGCGTTTAATCGGTGTCGGTCTTTTGACGGTCGCTTTTTCCAGCAGTGTTTATTTGATCTGCCCTGTCAGCGAAGACGGTTTTCCTATGGGTAACGGTGGAATACTCGGCATTGCTTCGGGCGCATTTTTGCTTGAAAACGCCAAGACGTTCGGGGCGTTTATCATCCTTGCCAGTATTTGGCTCGTTGGGCTTGTTTTGCTGGCGGATGCGTTGTTGTTTGCGTGTATGCGATGGCTGGGTGCCGGGGTGAGCCGTTGCGCAGGTTTTGTGCTTCCGGCGTTGTCGGTTGCGAAAGTGCATTCCAGCCGGTTGTCGGATATATGGGATCGGATCAGCTGGCGTCAGCGTGTCGAGGTTGGTGTTACCGAAGAGGGCGACGCGTTGCTTGAGGAGATGGCTGACGAGGAGGAATACGAGTACGAGTATGTCGACGAGGACGAAGAAGACGAGGACGAAGAAGATGTTGCTGCGGCCGTCGAGACGAAGAAACAGCGCAAGGGCAAGAGTAAGAATAAACGTGTCGGAGCCAAAAAACAAAAGCCGTATGAGCCCAAGACCTATGACGATTACGAACTTCCGCCGTTGGATTTGCTTGAGGATGCGCAGGTCGGTTACGCTGCGAGTCAGGTTAAGATGGTCGAGAAGAAGGCTCGAGTTCTTGAGGGTCTTTTGTCGGAGTTCGGTATCAATGCCGGTGTTGTCAATACCGAGCCGGGTCCTGCGATAACGATGTATGAGCTTGAGCTTGCGCCTGGTATCAAGGTAAGCCAGATATCGAATTTGTCTAACGATATGGCCAGGGCTTTAGGTGCCGGTTCCGTTCGTGTTGTCGCGCCTTTGCCGGGTAAGCACACGATAGGTATCGAGGCACCGAATGCCGAGCGTGAGATCGTTCGGATGAAGGAAGTTATCGAGCAGTCCGGTCCTAAGGCTAACCGTATGCAGATACCTCTGTTTCTGGGCAAGACTTCTTCGGGCGAGGCTTTAGTGAGCGATCTTACGGAGATGCCTCACCTGCTTATTGCAGGTACGACTGGTTCCGGTAAGAGCGTTTGTATCAATTCGATCATAACGAGTGTTATGATGATGAAGCGGCCTGACGAGGTGAAGCTGATCCTGATCGACCCGAAGATGGTCGAGATGGCGGCATTCGAATCGCTGCCTCATTTGATGTGTCCTACGGTGACTGAGATGCGGCGTGCCGAGCAGATACTGGAGTGGGCGACGACGAAGATGGACGAGCGTTATGAAATTCTGGCAGAGGCGAAGGTGCGTAACGTAGCGTCTTTCAACAAGCTTGGCAGCGAGGAAATCATCAGGCGATTTAACCCTTCTACTCCTGAGGAAGAAGCTAAGATACCGAAACGGCTTCCTTATATTGTTATAATAATCGACGAGCTTGCCGATCTTATGATGACATCCGCGAAAGAGGTCGAGGCTTATATCGTTCGTATCGCCCAAAAGAGTCGTGCGGTTGGTATTCATCTTATTGTCGCGACGCAGCGGCCGCAGGCGACGGTTGTAACCGGTTTAATCAAGTCCAACATGCCGGCGCGGATCGGATTTAAGGTTGCCTCTCGTATGGACAGCCGAATTATTCTCGACCAGAACGGCGGGGAGACGCTGCTTGGCCAGGGCGACATGCTGTTCCTGAAACCGGGCACGAGCGATCTTGCGCGTTCGCAGGGTGTGTATCTGGACGACGAGGAAATACATGCGATCATGGATCACTTGAAAGATGCTGCTGAGGCGCAGTTCCATCCGGAGCTTATGCAGCTTAACCGGGTCGATCTTTCGGGTATGTCCAAGGACGATCTTTATGATGATGCGGTGCGTGTGGTTCTTGAGACTGGTCGCGGGAGTGTATCTTTGCTGCAGAGGCGTTTGGGCGTTGGTTATGCGAGGGCGTCGCGGATAATCGAGATGATGGCGGCGGGCGGATTGCTTGGCGAGTATAAGGGAAGTCAGGCGCGGGAAGTTACTATGACCGTCGATGAGTATGACGCGATGCGTCAGCAGATGCTTGAGGATGAGGTGGCAGGGTATGCCGATCTTGCCACTGATGACGGCGGCGAAGAGGATGAATATGAGGAAGAGGAATACGAGGAAGAGGAAGAGGGCGAAGAAGAGGAAGAATACGAAGAGGACGAGGACGATGAGGACGATGAGGAATACGAAGATTAAATGAGAACTATCGTAACAGTTGGCGTATCGCCGGCGTGGGATGTTGTTTGCCGCGGCGATGATATCGAATGGGGGCAGCACTGCAACGTCACGCAAAACCGAAACGTCGCGGGCAAGGCGTTTAATCTTTCCCGTTGTCTGGCGTGGATGGGGGTTAAGTCGATCGCGGCTGGTCTCTGGGGCGACGGGGATTTTCAGGAAATGCTCGAAGGTGTTAAACCCCTAAGCGAGTTTGTCGATGTAAGGTTTGCAAGGGCTGCGGGGGTGACAAGAGAAAATATAACGGTGGTTGACCGGAAGGGCGCACGGGAGATACATCTTCAGTCGCAAAGCACTCTTGCGAGCAGCGAGTCTTTGAGATCGCTTAAAGATAGTCTCGGTTCGATTGTAAACTCCCGGAGCATTTGTGTTTTTTCCGGCTCGATGCCGGCAGGTAGTCTTGAGGCGGATATTGTTGATATTGCCGAAATGCTGAAAAGCTCGGCTGGGGAGGTGGTTGTCGACAGCAGGGGCGAGTCGCTTAAGTATCTCGTTGAGCTGGGCGGGCTAAGCGTTATCAAGCCGAACCTTTCGGAGTTGTGCGATCTGCTTGGCGAAGAGATTGAAGATACCAGCGGTGCGATCGTGGAAGCTGCGAGCGGTTTGCTTGATAAAGTGCAAACGATAGTCGTAAGCCGCGGAGCCAAAGGTGCGGTAGTTGTTACCAAAGGCGAGGCGTGGAAAGCTGAGAGTAAAAGCTGCGGCAAGGTCGTGAGTACGGTTGGATGTGGGGATTATCTGCTGGCAGGATTTGTCTGCGAACAAAATATCGAAGCCGGGCTTATAAGGGGTACTAAGGCAGCGTCGGCAAGGGCCTGGGCCTGGCCGGACAGTATTAGTTGGGACGAGGCTCAAGAGAAGATAGAAGTAGATGTCTGCCGGTTATAGAGATTCAATCACAAAGCGGGGGGGTGGACTTTTGGGGGCGGTTACACTACTATATAGTCATGATTAAATTGATCAGAGAGTTAGTGTCGCTTCCTTTGCGTCTTTTGCTTTTGGTTTGCCGGTTCGTTCCGGTGGTCGATCAGTATGCGCTGGTTAAGTGGATCTGGAAGATCGGCAGGGGGGTTGAGGACGGTTGCAGTCTGATCAGCCTGGCCGGTCAGAGAGAAGGTCTGGAGGCTGCACAGGTTTTGGCGGAGCAGATATTAACCGAGACCAGGTCGGCGAGAGTTGCTGTTGTTATAGGTTTGATGGAGAGGCAGGATAATTCGAATTACGCTGCGGTCAAGGGGTGGATCGGGCGGGCTGAGGAGCTTGGCTGCAAAGACAACCAGCTTCTTTTGGTACTGAAGTATATCTGCAGTATGCACTTTTCAGAATATGACAGGGAACAGATAGTCGACGAAATGATCGAATGCAAATATCTTCCGATGGAGTATTCTCATGCGGCTTTTGTTGAAAAGGCCGGTATGCTGCTTGATGAAAAAAGCTGGGGGCTGGCAGAGCAGATCGCCGATCACCTGCTTTGTGTGAAGGAAGACCCGCAGGCGAGAGTTATTAAATGGATAGTGTCGCTGCAACGAGCGGATCATAGAGAGGCCGAGATCCACTTTGCCCGGTCAAAAGGCGGTTTGCCCGAGCATTTTCATTCGGCGATGATCGGGCAGGGTTATCTTTGTCTTGGGCGGGAGGATGAGGCGATGGAGTGGCTTTATAATGCTGTAAAGGGCGGTTTGCGGTGGCCCATGCAGAAGGATTCGCCGGTTGGGCGTATGTTGAAAAGCGAGAAATTTGCTGTTTATTGTACTGCGAGGAATTAGATGGATTTGCGATTTGCTTTATTTTTACTGCCCGGTCTGGTGATCGGTTTGACCGTTCATGAGGCTGCTCATGCTATTACGGCGAAGTGGCTTGGTGACCGGACGGCTGAGAAGATGGGGCGGGTTAGTTTGAATCCGCTGCGGCATTTGTCGCTTTATGGCACGCTTGCTTTGTTTGTGCTGCATTTTGGGTGGGGTAAGCCGGTTATTGTTAATCTTTACAATTTCAAGAAGCCCAAATTTTATTATCTGCTGAGCTCGCTTGCCGGGCCGTTTTCGAATCTGCTGGTATGCGGGGTTTGTCTTGGGGTATTATATTTGCATCCGCCGGGTATTGTCGACGTGTTTTTGCGGATGACATTCCTTATTAACGGGACGCTTGCGGCGATCAATATGGTTCCGATCCCGCCGCTTGACGGCAGTAAGATCTGGCCCTGTCTGGTACCGGGGATGAAGCCGACGATATCGGGGAAGTGGTCGATGGTCTGGATGGGGGTGCTGCTTGTGGGGCTGTATACGGGCGGGATAGGCAAAGTGCTGGGCCCGGTGCAGAATACAATGTGGCGTATGCTGCCGGAATACAAGACTACAAAAACGGACAATAGTGTTGAGCCAGGACCTGTTGTTTGTGATGATAAGCTGAGTGATGGTAAGGGGTTATGCTCTGGTGGGGAGGGTAGGGAGCTGGGGGCGGTAAATGACATTGAAATTGTTACATCTGGGTTCCCGCTTTCGCGGGAATGACGGGGGCAGCTTGTTTTGTGAGGGGTGTTGTGAGATAAAATTGGGGGAAATTTAGAAATTTGTTGCATTTTTTGTTTTTTTGTGTATATTTCTCTTTCTGATTGCCTTGTCGCACGGGGTTGCTTGTGCGTTTTTGGGGCTGACAGCTATCGCGGCATGGTCAGCTCAAGCCTCCGACAAAGGCCAGTTCAGTCCGTTATGCGGACTCCGCGACCTACTTTGAGACGAGTATTTTGAGATAGCGGAAGTGCTATATATTTGCGCGTTCTATGATTTTTTGGCCGGGTTTGTTATGGCGGCAGTTTTTTTGCGTTTTAATGATGTAGTGGAATATTACCCGGTGGTGTAATCGGCAACACTCGAGGTTTTGATCCTCGCATTCCAGGTTCAAGTCCTGGCCGGGTAGCTTTTTAAATGATTAATGTTTAATGACTAGTGATTAATGATGAGTGAGAGCGTTGCTGTTATTTTGGCTGCGGGTCAGAGTACCCGAATGAAGACTTTGCTGCCTAAGGTTTTGCACGAGGTTTGCGGTCGTCCTATGCTTTCTTATGTTGTCGACGCCTGTCGAAGTGCCGGTGTTGACAAGATCATTGTTGTTGTCGGTTACGGTAAAGAGCAGATAACAGAGCGTTTTGGCGATCGCGACGATGTCGTTTTTTCCGAGCAGGTCGAGCAGAAGGGTACCGGCCATGCTGTTATGTGCTGTAAGGAGCATTTGGCCGGATTTGACGGTCAGGTGCTTATTCTTTGCGGCGATGCTCCTTTGGTTCGCGGCGAGATGCTTGTGGCGCTTATGGAGCAGCATAAAGCAGATAAGGCTTCTGTTACGCTTGCTACTACTATAATGGACGATCCGTTCGGGTACGGGCGGATAACCCGCGGTGCTGACGGTAGTATTGAGGGGATCGTCGAACATAATGACTGCGATGAGAAGCAGCTTGAGATAACGGAAATTAATCCGGGCTACTTCTGTTTTGATAATAAAGTTTTACTTGAGACGCTTAACGAGATAAAGCCAGATAATGCAAAGGGTGAGTATTATCTTACCGATGCATTGCATATCGCTCTTGCGAAGGGTTATAGGGCGACGGCGGTTACGGCGGTTGCGGCTGAGGATGCGATGGGTGTTAATAACCGCAGCCAGCTTAGCGAAGCGAGCAGGATAATGCAGCAGCGGATATTGGCTTTGCTGATGGGTAACGGCGTTACGGTTGTTGATCCTGGTAATACGTGGATCGATAATCGCGCAGAGATCGGCCAGGATACGGTGATCGAGCCTTTTACTTGTATTTACGGTGAGACTCGTATCGGTAAGAACTGCAGGATCGGGCCTTTCGGTTATCTTCGCGATGCTGAGATCGAAGCAGGAACGCAGGTCGGGCCTGGCGAGGCTGCCAGGCAAAATGTTACTGGTAAGAATAGCTAAATAAGAGGAAGTAAGTTGATACAGACTATAAAGGTATTCAGTGGAACGAGCAATCCGGCATTAACAGAATCTGTCTGTTCGTATCTTGGGATATCGGTTGGCGGAGCCAAGGTAAAACCTTTCCCGGACGGAGAGAAGTTTATTCGGCTTGAGGACGATGTTCGCGGTAAGGACTGTTTTGTTATTCAGTCGACCTGTGATCCGGTTGACGAGAACCTGATGGAGCTTTTAATTTTCCTTGATTGTCTTCGTCGTGCAAGTGCGGCCAGGATAACTGCGGTTATACCTTATTTTGGTTATGCAAGGCAGGACAGGAAGGATGCAGGCCGTGTACCTATCACTGCGAAGCTGGTTGCGAACCTGATAACGACGGCAGGTGCGGACAGGGTCGTTTCGATCGATATGCATGCTGCACAGCTTCAGGGATTTTTTGATATTCCGGTCGATCATTTGATGGCCGAGTCTGTTCTTTCGCGGTACTTTAAGAAAAAGAAAGTCAAAGATCTTACCGTAGTTGCTACCGATGTGGGTAATATCAAGATGGCAGCGAGATACGCTTCGGCACTTGGCGGTGAGCTTGCGATAATCCATAAGAGGCGTATAAACGGCAGTGAGGTCGAGTGCAACGAGATAATCGGTGAAGTTGCCGATCGTAATATTATCATGTGCGACGATATTATATCGACGGCAGGTACGGTGTGCAGTGCTGCCAAGGCTCTGAAGGATCGCGGAGTCAAGAGCATTACGGCTGGGGCTACGCACGGTGTCTTTGCCGGTCAGGCGGTCGAGCGAATAAGCGATGCTCCTTTTGATGAGGTGATAGTTACTGACACTATACCGCTTAATGACGGTGCACGTGCCATCGAAGGAATCAGGGTGCTTACGGTTACCGAGCTTCTTGGTGAGGCGATCAAGCGGATCCACAGGAACGAATCTGTAAGTGCGATGTTTGTTTAATAATATTAAAAATTAAAAATACCGATTCGGCCGTTGGCCGAGGCTTATATAAGTTTAATAAATCTGACAATTGATTTTGTGAGGAAGTTATGGCAGATAAAGTTTTATTGAAGGCAGACATAAGAGAAGAGTCAGGCAGCAACCGTGTTGTGAAGCTGCGTAAAACGGGCAAGCTTCCGGCGGTGATGTACGGTCACGGTAAAGAGGCGTTGAGCATATCACTCGATGCACATTCTTTTGTCGAGGAACTGCATCACGGTCACCGTCTTTTTGAGGTTAACGCAGGCGGCAATAAGCAGATGGCATTGGTTAAGGCTATCCAGTACGACCACCTTGGCAAAGATATGATCCATGTTGACCTGATGCGTGTCGACATGTCCGAACTGGTTACGGTTTCGGTGATGCTCGAACTTCGCGGTACTCCCGTTGGCGCTCAAGGCGGCGGAATGATCGAATCTCATCTTGACGAGCTCAATGTCGAGTGTGCGGTGTCGGATATTCCCGAGGTTATCCAGGTTGCGATCAAGGATATCGATGTTGGCGATTCTATTCATGCCGGCGAGATCGAACTTCCTGCGGGCATAACATTAAAGACGCCGTCTGACGCACTTGTTTTGGCTTGTCATGTTGTTGCGGCAGCTAAGTCTACCGAAGAGCTCGAGGAAGAAGCATCGAGCACTCCTGAGGTTATTACAGAAAAGACCGAAGAGGCTGAGTCCAAAGAGGCTTAATGCGAGATTTTTTTCGACGACTTTTTGGAAGGGATGCCGGCTTTGCCGGGCTGGGCAAGTCAAGAGAAGATATGTCTGATGTTATGATGATAGTCGGGCTTGGTAATCCGGGCGACAGGTATGGCGGAACCCGGCATAATGTCGGTTTTGCAGTTGTTGACAGGCTTGCGAGCCGGCTTGGTGTAGAAGTAAAGAAGAAAAAGTTTGGCTCGCTTTTTTGCGAGTGTGTGTTCGAGGGCAAGAAGGTTTTGCTGCTTAAGCCGCAGCAGTATATGAACTGCAGCGGGCAGGTTGTTGCGACGGCGAAAGGTTTTTACCGTGCTGAAATCGATAACCTGATAGTTGTGACCGACGATATGTCGCTTCAGCCGGGTCGGATACGTATCCGGTCGAAGGGTTCGGCAGGCGGGCATAACGGTTTAAGCGATATCATAGCCAGGCTCGGCAGTAATGAGTTTGGACGGCTTCGTGTCGGTATCGGACGAAGCGAAGTTATAGCGGCTAAGGATTATGTTCTTGGCAGGCCGACATCAGATGAGCGAGCAGCGATAGAGAAGGCGATAGAAGCGGCAGAGCAAGCGTTGCTTTGCTGGATACGTGAAGGTATCGATCCGGCGATGAATCGATTTAATCGCACGGATTGATAACGGAAAAGAACGGGAATCTCTAATGATTCATTTTGGCGGACAGGCGATGCCTGCCGCACAAAAGCAATTATTGGAACTCCCCTAACTAATTGTAATATATTTTGCAATGGAGGTAATAGTTTGGAAACTGCAGTCATGAAATTGTATGAAGGTTTGTTTCTTGTCGATTCGGCAGATGCGGCGGCAGATTGGGCTACGACAATCGGAGCAGTCGAAAAGGTTTTAAACAGAGCCGACGCAGAAGTGGTGTCATTGAAGAAGTGGGATGAGCGTAAACTGGCTTATGACCTTGGCGGTCGAAGCCGTGGAACGTATCTGCTTGCTTATTTCAAATGCGGACCGGACAAGATAACGGCTATCGAGAGGGATGTTCAGCTTTCTGAGCAGATCCTTCGTGTTATGGTCCTGACGACGGATCGTATGAGCGACGACGATATTGCCAAGGATACTCCGGCAGGTGCGATGGAGAAGGCGGCGGCGGAAGCTGAGGCTAGGGCAGAGGCAAAGGCGGCAGCCGATGCTGAGATAGCAGCAGCTGAGGCCGAAGCAGCAGCCGAAGCAGCTAAGGCGGCAGCCGAAGAAGAGTCTGCTCCTGTCGAAACGGCTGAAGAGTCATCGGATGCTGAGGTTGCGGCGGCTGAGGAAGCTCCGGAAGAAGGTTCGGAAGAAGCAGAATAGTTTTATTGTCTTTTCTTTGTGATGTGGGTTTGCTTTGAAGCGGCCCGGAAGGGAATCGAGATGGCAAATTTCAATAAAGTGATACTGCTTGGCAACATGACTCGTGATCCGCAGCTATCGTATTTACCAAGCCATACGGCAGTGGTAGAGTTTGGTTTGGCGGTGAATCGCACCTACAAGAAGCAGGACGGATCGCAGGGCGAAGAGACGTGTTTTGTCGATTGTCAGATGTTTGGCAAGCGTGCCGAAGTTATCAACAAGTATGTTAAAAAGGGCAATCAGTTATTTGTCGAAGGCAGACTAAAGTTTGACAGCTGGCAGGCTCAGGATGGGACCAAGCGGAGCAAACTTCGAGTGTTTGTTGAGAATTTTGAGTTTATGGGCGGCGGCAAAAGTCAAAGTCAAGGTTCTGCGGGCGGCAATAATGCCCCGAATGCAGCACCTGTCGATAATGCCGGCGGTCAGGAGCCTTTTGGCGGTGGTGCAGACGATATACCGTTTTAACTACTATAGAAAACAGTTATATGAGTGTTATTACACGCCCTTGAAGGTAAAGGGTTTTCGTGAGCGGAAATATTGGGTTGATAGTTCCAGTTATCTGCAAACGGGATGGAAAAATTCAATTGGGAGCGTTATAATATGGCAAGAATGGGAACAAAAAGCAAAACGGGTCGCGGTAACAAGAAGCGTCGCAAATTTGGTGCCGGCGTTCGAGAGCAGACCCAATGTCGTTTTTGCAGGGAAAGCGTAAGTTATGTCGATTATAAAGATATCGATACATTGCAGAAACTTCTTACAAATCGCGGTAAGATATTTTCCCGCAAGCGAAGCGGTAACTGTGCGAAGTGTCAGCGTAAGGTCCAGCGTGCGATCAAACGTGCACGATTTATGGCACTTTTGCCTTATTCGTCTTAAGATGTGTTTATGCCCTTAAGGGCAGTAAGTTTTTGCGGGCAAGGCCACGATTTATGATCGCAGCGGTGGTTGGCCGCGAATAACGGGAAGTTTTAATTGTGAGCAGTATAATAAATTTTCAGGTACTTTCTATAGCCGATTAATCGGTGGAGACATATTATGAAGGTTTTACTTTGTCAGGATGTTGAGAAACTCGGATGGCTTGGCGATGTTGTTGAGGTCAAGGACGGGTATGCCCGGAATTACCTTTTGCCGTGCGGGATAGCTAAAGTTGCCAGCGAGGGAAATATTCGTTCACTTGCTGACGAGAAGGCACATCATGCCGAGGAACGTAAGCTTGTTTACAAGCAGCTTGAGCGTGTCGCAGAAGCCGTTGCCGGTGCCGAGGCGGTAATCTCTGCCAAGGCCAATGAGCTCGGTCACCTGTTCGGATCTGTAAGTGAGCGTGATATTGCCGGTAACCTGCGGGATCAGGGATTTGAAATTGCTGACAAAATGGTTGTTCTTGACGAGCATATCAAGGAAGTTGGCACGCATGAGGTATCGTTGAAGCTTGCGGTTGACCTTACGGCAAATATCAGTGTGGTAGTCGTTTCTGAAGACGCAGTTTCTGAGGCGGATGAGTCCGCTGATACAGAAGATGCATCAGAAGCGAAAAATGTGGAGATTGAGCCAGAAGGAGAGTAGTTAATTGGCTGAGTCTGTCGGTAATGTTGATGCGATAGCCGGTCGTAGCATGCCGGAATCGGCTGAAGCGGAAGCTGCGGTCCTTGGTTCTATGATCCTTGACCGCGAGTGTATCGGTCAGGTCGTACAGATCCTGCACAGCTATTCGTTTTACCGGCTTGAGCACCAGGCGATATTCGATGCGTTGGTATCTCTTTATGAGAAGAACAGCGCGATCGACCTGGTCATTTTGCGTGACGAACTAAAGCGCAGCAATAAGTTAAGCGACGCCGGCGGGGTTGACTATCTGGTCAAGGTTGCCGAGTCTGTTCCGTCTTCTGCGAGCGTGGAATATTATTCGGGGATCGTTCGCGACAAGTCTTTGATGCGTGAGCTTGTTGTTGCAAGCAACGAAACACTCAGCGATGCATACGACGAAAGCGGCGAGATCGCCGATAAGCTTGACCAGGCCGAGGAGCGGATATTCAGGGTAACGGAGAAGCGGATATCCAGTGCAGCAGTTCCCCTGAAGGATCTTTTGCATGAGGCATTTGAAAAGATCGAGTCCCGCGGGGGCGGTGTAACGGGGCTTGCTACGGGATTTTATGAGCTTGACGACAAGCTTTGCGGTCTTCATGACAGCGAAATGATAATCGTCGCGGCCCGGCCGAGTATGGGTAAGACGAGCCTGGCGCTGAATATGGCCGAATACATTGGGGCGATCGATAACACTCCGGTGGTGGTATTTTCCCTTGAGATGAGCAAGCATCAGCTTGTCGAACGTTTGCTTTGCAGCTGGAGCAAGATAGATTCCCAGCTTGTCAGGAGCGGTTCGTTAAACAGCGCCCAGCTTGAGGAACTTACTCATGCCAGCGGTGAGTTGTTTAGCAAGCCTATTTTTATTGACGATACGCCGAGTATTACCCCGCTTGAGATTCGTGCTAAATGCCGCAGGCTCAAAAGTCAGCATGATATTAAATGTGTTTTTATTGACTACCTTCAGTTGATGAGCATTGGTTCGCGTGTCGAATCACGTCAGCAGGAAGTTAGTATTATCTCCCGTCAGTTGAAGGCATTGGCTCGCGAGCTCGATGTTCCGGTGGTGGTTTTGAGTCAGCTTAACCGTGCTTCCGAAGGAAGAGAAGGTCATCGGCCTCGTATGAGCGATCTTCGTGACAGCGGAAGTATCGAGCAGGATGCCGACGTTGTAATTCTTCTTCACAGGGAGTCATATTATCACCGCGGCGATCCGGATTACGATCATGACAGCCCGGAGGCGTCTCTGGCGGAGATAATAATCGAAAAACAGCGAAACGGTCCTACCGGTATTATAAATTTAAATTTCAATGGGACGTATACCCGTTTTGAGAACAGGTCCCGTGTGGAAGATCCAGGAAGCCCATTTTAGGAGAGAACATGGATATTTGGAAAGGATTTCAGGTAAGGTTTTTTTGTGGCGTTTTGTTGTCGTTGCTTTTTTGCGGGTACGGTTATGGAGCTGAAGGGAGCGCCGCTGTCGGCGAAGGTTTGGTCATCGGGAGGATAGATGTTTCCGGTAATGTTATGATCGGACGCGAGGAGATATTGTCCAGCGTTCAGTCTCGTGTCGGGCGTAAATTCTCCAATGAATCCGCGAGCGAAGAATCGGATCGTATCGGTAGGCTGGAGGGAGTAAGGTACTCGCATTACGAAGTGGATGTAGTCAAGGGCAACGTTTGGCTTACGTTTATTGTCGAGGAACAAATAAATATCCGTTCGATAGTGTTTTTGGGCAATGCAGGGCTCAAGGACAGGGCGTTGAAAAAAGCTGCCGGGTTTAAGGAGGGCGACTTTCTTGACGAATCTCTGGCTTCGCTTAGTGTTGGTGACATCGAGGAGTTGTACCGTAAGAAGGGTTATGCAAATGTGCAAATTGGCCTGAGCAAAGACGGTCTCAGGCAGGGCAAGCTGGTATACGAAATTACCGAAGGGTCTCGGATCCGTATCAAAGAAGTAAGTTTTTCCGGGAACGAAGGTATTACGAGCAAGGCGCTTTCCAGGGCGATAAAGACGCGGAAACGTAAATTCTTTTTCTGGCGCGTTTATTATTCTGAGAAAGTTATAGAGGAGGACATTGCCAAACTCAAGGACGTCTACAGGGGGAAGGGGTACCTTGATGTGGAGGTTAGCGAGGAGACGAAAACCACTTCTGACGGTCGTTTGGCTCATACGGAATTTAAAATTATCGAGGGGTCGGTTTATAAGATCGGCAAGATAGAGATCGAGGGCAATAAGGTTTTCAGCGACGAAATTTTGTCAGCAAATTCGCGTCTCAAGGCGGGTATGGTATACAGTGAGGAAGCCGCCCGGTTCGATGCCGACAAGATTCGTGCCAGGTACCGGGGGCAGGGCTTTGTCGATGCTCATGTATATTCTGAGTCTACCCTCGCTGCGCAGGGGAAGGCTATTGATCTTAAGTTTACCATAGACGAGGGCGGCTGTTTTCGGATAGGTTTGATTTCTATCACGGGCAACAATGACGTTCACGATAATGTTGTTCGGCGCATACTTGACGAGGAGGGTTTTGTTCCGGGTGCATTGTACAATGCGGATATCGCTCGCGGGGACGGAAGAGGCGAATTGGAGAAGACTGTCCAGCGGCTCGTCATGACGGAATCGACAGAGATCGCAGCGAAAGATACGCGTGTATTGGAGGCGGGCGGACAGGTCGATATAATCGACTCCCAGGTCGGTTCGGTAGCGTTGGCTGGTCTGCGCGATGCCGAGGTCGCTATAAGCGAATCACAAACCGGTTCGATCATGGTTGGTGCAGGTGTTGCAAGCGACAGCGGTTTAATGGGCCAGCTGGTTCTTGACCAGCGTAATTTTAATATTTTCGATCTACCGGATAATTTTGGCGAGTTCATTACTGGTAAAGCTTTCAAAGGTGCCGGTCAGCATTTTCGGGCATCGTTTACTCCCGGTACCGAGCAGAGTTCTTATTCGGTCAGTTTTACCGAGCCTTATCTTTACGGCAAGCCCGTTTCGCTCGATACGGCTTTGTCCGGATTTGAAAGGCAACAGGAAGCTAACGATGAGAGACGCACAAAATTTTATTCCGGGATCGAGAAGCGTTACGAGAACGGTTGGCGTCGCGGGGCGTCTTTCCGTTTTGAGAATGTTGATATAACCAGCATAGAGACCGATGCCCCGAAAGAGATCAAGGATGTCAAGGGCGATAACCAGCTGTTAGGCGCACGGCTTTATATCAACAAAAGAACGACAGACAGCCGTTTCCTTCCCACTAAGGGTTATAATTTCGATGCCAGTTACGAGCAGGTCGCCGGGGATTACACTTTTGGTATCGCCGGTGCCACCCAGCGATGGTATAAGACTTTATACGAAGACCTTGCCGGACGTAAGACGGTTCTTGAGACGAAGGTTCGCGGCAGTACGATAATAGGCAATGCCCCAATGTTCGAGAAGTTCTATGCGGGCGGTACCGGTTCTATCAGAGGTTTTGACTATCGCGGTGTCAGCACCAGGGGTGCTTCGACCGCGCCCGGTGTTACGGCTAAGGAAGATCCTATCGGAAGTGACTGGATCGTTACCGCCAATGCAGAGGTTGCGGTTCCGCTTACGAACGAGGCTCTTTCCTGGCTCTTCTTTGCCGATACCGGCATTATCGATACAGGGGGCCCGAGGGCGTCTATCGGTATGGGAATTCAGTTATTGATCCCGCAATGGTTTGGTCCGGTGCCGATGCGATTTGAGATCGCTACTCCGATCGTAAAGGATGGAGCCGATGAAACTCGCGTATTCAGTTTTAGTGTCGGGGCATTGTTTTAAAACTAAAAATCAAAATTAAGAAATCGGCCGTTGGCCGAAGCTAATTTAAAAACAATCATTAATATTTTGGGAGATAATTATGAAGTCCAGGACATCGGTTGTTTTTGTGGTCCTTGCTATGATCGTGTTATTTGGTGTTTACCACGAGCTTGGCGGGGCGGCAAGCAATAAGAAGGGATTTTTGCCGGCTCGTACTGGTATAGTGAGTATTCAGCGGGTTCTTCAGGAAAGCAACAAGAGCAAATCATGGGACATAATGATCCAGGCAGAGGTTGACAAGATGAAGTCGGAGCTTCTGCAGCTTCGCAACGAGGTTACAGCGGGCGAGGAAAAGCTTAAGACCCGTTCGCCCGAGAGCGGCGATTATATACGCCTTTCACGTGAATTGATGGAGAAGGCTGCGATGTATAAGGCTAAAGAAGAATTTTTCCAGCAGGACATGATGGCTCGTCAGCAGAGATGGACCGAAAAATCTTTCAGGGAGGTGCTGGCAGCGGTAGAGACTGTTGCCAATGATAAGGGTCTCGATATTGTTCTTGCCAAGGAAGAGTATCACTGGCCCGTGAATAGCGCGAACGAACTTATGCTTGTGATGAGAACGAGCAAGGTTCTTTATAATTCCGACGAGCTGGACATAACAGAATCTGTTCTTGCTGCATGGGACGCAGCCAAGTAAGCGAGGTCGAAGAAAGATGGCGGTGAAAGAAAAGAAGACTTTTACGATCGATGAGTTGGCCGGCCGGATCGGTGCCGAAGTTATCGGCGACGGCAAGGTTGAGATTTGCGGTGTTAACTCACTTGATCAGGCAAGCGGGACGGATATAACTTTTATCAGTTCGGACAAGCACGCGGATAAATTAAGCGAAACCAGTGCATCAGCTGTTATCGTAAAAGAGAGGGTTGCCGGCGCGGGCCCTGTGCAGCTGCTGGTTGAGGATGTCGATTCGGCGCTTATTGACGTGCTAAATCTTTTTGCGCCTCAGCTTACAGTCGAAGCCGGTGTCCATGCGACGGCAGTTGTTGAAGAAAGCGCCGAAATCGGCGACAATGTAAGCATCGGTGCCGGTGTTTATGTTGCCCATGGCGTATCGGTAGGCGACGGATGCATACTCGGAGCCGGTTGTGTTGTAGGCGAAAACACGAAGATAGGAATGAACAGCATCCTTGATGCGAACGTAGTTGTTTATCGCAACTGTGTGATAGGAAATAATTGCATCATCCAGGCCAACAGTACGATAGGTGCCTGCGGTTTTGGATATTCGTTTATAGACGCCCAGCACAAGCTAGTGCCGCATAACGGGGGAGTTATTATCGAAGACAGCGTCGATGTCGGGGCAAATTGCACTATTGACAGGGCGAAATTCGGCAATACTATAGTAGGTGCAGGCACGAAGATAGACAACCTTGTGATGATCGCGCACAATGTCGTGATCGGCAAGTGCTGCTTGATAATAGCACAGGTCGGCATGGCAGGAAGCAGCAAGTTGAGTAACGGGGTCATCGTAGCCGGACAGGCCGGCATTGGCGATCATGTTAAAGTTGGCGACGGTGCTACGGTAACCGGTAAGGCAGTAGTTACAAAAAACGTTGCCCCGGGCGATACAGTTTTTGGTTGTCCGGCGAGGGATTTTAAAGAAGGGATGCGAATACACGCTCATCAACAGCGTTTGCCTGAGATGAGCAGGCAATTAAAAGATATGATTAAGAGGGTAGAAAGCCTTGAGGCTGCAAAAGACGATAAAAAGTGAGGTTAAGCTTTCCGGTAAGGGCTTGTTTAGCGGAGCCGATGCCAAAGTTGTCTTTCGCCCAGGCGAGATAGATAGCGGGATAGTGTTTGTACGCACCGATCTTGACGATCCGGTAAGAATCGAAGTGACCGCTGCCAACATTGCCGCCCGTGACCGCCGCAGTGCGATCAAGAACGGTTCGGTAAGTATCGAAACGCCGGAGCATTGCCTTGCAGCGATCCACGCCCTCGAGATCGATAACCTCTTGATAGAAATCGACGGAGGCGAGCTTCCGGGTTTGGATGGGAGCAG
>DAOVIC010000139.1 GCA_030671565.1 Anaerohalosphaeraceae bacterium | reverse complement strand
TCGCAAGATGAGTAAGAGCCTGGGTAACGGAATCGATCCGCTTGTGGCTATCGACAGCCACGGTGCCGATGCGATGCGGTTTACGCTTGCGAGCATGACGACCGATACGCAGGATGTGCGTATGCCGGTTGCGCCGATGGAACTGCCGGATGGGCGGACGGTTAATACATCGCCGAAATTCGATGTCGGGCGGAATTTTTGTAATAAGCTTTGGAACGCGTCTCGATTTGCGATGATGAATCTTGAAGGTACGGACGCATCGAAGTTCGACAAGGACAAGCTTTCGATCACGGATAAGTGGATACTCTCCCGGCTGGGGCGGTGTGTTGCGGAAGTTACGAGCGAGTTGGATCAGTTTAAATATAACGAACCTTTGAATAGTATATACCGCTTTTTCTGGAACGATTTTTGTGACTGGTATTTGGAATGGGTCAAGCCCCGGATGCAGGATGAGGGGGATAAGGCGATCGCACAAAATGTTCTGGCGTTCGTGCTGGACAGGACGCTTCGACTTTTGCATCCGTTTATTCCGTTTATTACCGAAGGGATATTCCAGGGACTGAACGCGGTTGCACCTGAGCGAAAGCTGGCGGGGATATGCGAAGACGTGCAGGCGGACGCATTGATCGCGGCGAGTTGGCCCGAGAAGCTTGACGAGTTTATTCGCGTGGATATCGAAGATGAGGTAGAGATCATTCAGGGTGTGATCCGTGTTGTTCGTGAAGTTCGAAATCAGTATGGTATCGCACCGAAAGAGAAACTTATCGTATCGGTTAGCGGGTCCGCGCAGGCGACATCTGTAATTGACAGTAACAGCGAATTGCTGTGTCACCTGGCAGGTCTTGGGGAACTTGTCGCAGGGGAGAATATCGAGAAGCCGAAGAACGCATCGGCTTCTCTTGCGGGCGATCTGCAGATATATGTGCACGATGTGATCGATGTTGAAGCGGAACGCAAGCGACTTATGAAACAAAAAGAGCTGCTTGCCAACGGGATACGGTCGGCTGAGGGTAAACTGGGTAACGAAAACTTTGTGTCACGGGCGAAACCGGAAGTAGTTGAAAAGACGCGAGAGACACTTAAGGACCTTTCGGGGCAGCTGGAAGCGGTGGAAATGCACCTAAATGAGTTAGATAGCTGAAAACTTTAAGAGGTGAAGTATGGAAGTAAAAGTAGAACTTTCAAAAATCATCATCAATGAAACTGTTGCTCAGCAGGTGATCGTTTTGAAGGAACTCGATGGCGAGCGGAGCTTTCCCATAGTGATCGGGATGCCGGAAATACTCGCGATCGACAGGCGTCTTAAAGGTGTGAAGTATCCTCGTCCGATGACACACGATCTGCTTGGCAATTTGATCAATCAGGTTGGCGGAAAAGTTGAGAAAGTAGTCATAAGCGATCTTAACGAACATACTTTTTTTGCGTATATTCAGATAGCGGTCAACGGGACGATCACGAAGGTTGACTGCAGGCCTTCTGATGGTCTTGCTTTGGGGGTTGGGCTTAAGGTTCCGTTTTTTGTTGAGAATCGCGTCTTTGAGAAACTTCAGATATGATATTGCAGATAATCAGCAGCCCGACCGCGATGCAGAGCATCGAATCTGCGGCATTGAATGCGGGCCAATGATGGTCGCCTACGTAAATATCCAGGAAATCCCGGACGAAACCATAGTTGAATACCCTGTCGTAAAGGTTTCCTATTATTCCGGCGGTAAAGAGTGCGAAGGCAACGATCATGGTTTTGGAACGAATGCTGCCGAATATAAAAATTCCTATCATTATTACGAGTGCAACTATTGAAACGGTGACGAGGATAGTACGCTGACCTGAGGCTATACTGAAAGCTGCACCATCGTTTACGCGGTTTACGATATCAAAGAAACCGTCGATCACGGGATATGCCCTTGTAGGATCTGAGCCAAGCCATTGGAATGCGGCTTGCTTGGACCATAGATCGAGCCAGACACCTGCGATGACAATAGGCCAAAAAATAAGGTGGGCGGCAATAGATGGAAAAGTTACGCCGGCGAAGAACCTGGCTGGCCTGGAGGTATCCTGTTTTTTTTGATTATCATTCATAGAGATCAAGGGGCTTATTTTAATATGGGTCGGTAGGAGTATATTTTTTAAGAAGTCTCAACAACTGGGGCTGGTCGGGCTTTATGCTGAGCGATTTTTCCCACTCAAGAATGCCCATTTCTCTGAGCGTTAGATCGTCATTGTTTTTTAGAGACTGCATTATATAAACTACACCAAGACCTTTGTGTGCCATCCAGTCGTTGTCGTCTATGGCTACTGCACTGGTGTAACTTTTTATCGCAAGTTCATACTTCTTAAGCTTTAGATCGACAAAACCGAGATACTGATGTGCCACGCCATTGCCAGGATCGATCTCTATGGCAGCGGAGAGAAGTTCTCTGGCTGGGATGAAGCTGCTTGTCTTAACATATGCAACTGCCAAGGGTACCATGATCTCAGGCTTATCGGCGTCAAGTTCGAGTGCTCTTCTGTATGAATCTATGGCCGCCTGTTGATCGCCCATTGCGGAATAGGTATCGGCAATGACGATGGCGGGGTCAATGCTGTTCGGGGCGATCCCTTTTGCCCTGTTTCCATACTCAATTGCCTGGGCGTAGTCTTCCAGCTGATAGTAACATTGCGCGGCGCCGACATTGGCTTGCAGGTGGTCCGGCTGAAGTTCACATGCTTCTACATAGGCCTTTACGGCACGCTGGAAGTCCTGGATGATCTGGGCGACCTGGCCGAGGCTGAAGAAATCCTTGAAGGAATAGGGATCGACGGCGGTTGCTTTTTCATAGGAATCGGCGCTTTCTTCGTATTTTTCCATTGCCTGATAAATGTCACCCTTGAAGGAAAAGGCGATAGCGAAATCAGGTGCGTACTCGATAGCCATGTTGAGTTTTTCTATGGCCTGCTCGTGCTCGTTAATGTCGTTTAGCATTATGGCATCGACGTAGAGATTGACTGATTGCCATTGCTGAGTACCTTCAACTGGTTCTTCAGAGATTCCATTATCGTTGCGTATCTGATCCTGACATCCGCAAAGCAACAGCGGAATCATCAGCAGGAGTATCAAGGCAGAGTTTGAAAATAAAGCGTTTCGTTCGAGCATTTAGTTGTTCCTTACAAATGATTGTCTGTGCACCGTTTAAGAAAAATCACAAACTTCCTATAGCTTGATGTCCGGATGAGTGAAACGTAATCCGTTGCCATCATGATATGTTGCATACTCAGTTACGATCGTCCCTTCCGGGCCTCCAAGCATCCAGTGTTTTTGTTCGGCGGCGGCTAGCTTGCCAACCTCGCCGGGCAGTAAATCCATCTCTGTTCTTGCGACAGCGATGTCGCGATGGATGGGGGGAATACGTTCTGTGACACCCGGTGTCGGCTGGCCTTCTGAATATAACGTTACCGTACCATGCCTGAGCTGCCATGCTTCCAGTTTTGCGCCGCCGTCTGCTGTGGGCATGTGCCAGTGTTCCGGGATCATCTGTCCGGGGAGAAGGTAAATTTCATGACCGAAATAGTTGTGCTCCATGTTATTTACCCAGAAGATACCGGCCATTCCTACTTCTGTAAAGTTGCCGAGGCCAAAATCGATGGCCCAGAACTCTTCGCCCTTTAGGCGGTCGACTATTGGGTAATTGTGGTATGTCATCATGTCGTAGTATGCCTGTTTGGCTTTTTCGACGTCAAATGTGCCGTCAGCATTGTAAAAGTCTTTATTTAGGGGCTTTTTCCAAGCCATAGATGCTCCCGAATTAGCCGGCCGACCCTTGCAGCCTGAGGTTATAAGAGAAGATGTCACCACTGCACCTGCAGCGAGGCTTCCTATTACTTGGCGTCTGTTTATATTCGACATGATGACCCTTTAATGAAAATAGCTTCTGCGATTCTAATTAGTGATAATTATAACCGATGTGCCCTTATAGGCAAGGATTTTGTCGTTGGTATGTTTGGGCTAATTGGCTTGAAAAAGTCGGAGGGAGCGTTATAATCAAACAATTCTATGTGTGTTGCTAATTTTTGACTATTAAACAGGTACTATTTAATGACAGAGAATGATTTTAAACTTGGTCGGCGACCTTTTGTTATGATAATCCGTGACGGTTGGGGTTACAATCCAGATGTCGGTGAGTCGAAATTTAACGCTATACTGCAGGCGAAAACGCCTGTTGATGATATGCTGATGAGTGATTATCCGAATTGCCTGATCGAAACGAGCGGTGAGGATGTTGGTTTGCCTGATGGGACGATGGGTAACAGCGAGGTTGGTCACCAGAATATCGGGGCCGGTCGTGTTGTTTACCAAAGCTCGGTTAAGATCACTAAAGCTATTCGCGATGGGGATTTCTTTGATAATGCCGTTCTGCTGGAGGCTTTCCAAAAGGCGAAGGACAATGGCGGGAAAGTGCATATTATGGGGCTATGCAGCGATATCGGAGTTCATTCGCTGTTGGAGCATCTTTATGGTTTGTT